>JBEIHL010000399.1:0-4454 GCA_040381375.1 Opitutaceae bacterium | reverse complement strand
GCGCGTGAGGGAGATCATGGAAGAAGGGGAGAGGCTGGAGGCGAGAGGCGAGAGATCAGAAATCAGAGGTCAGAAGTCAGAGGTCAGAGGTCGGAAGACAGGAGTCAGAGGACTTCGGTCGGATTTTCCAGGTCTGATGTCTGATCTCTGACCTCTGATATCTGATATCTGATATCTGTCCTCTCATATGGAAAACTCTACTTCACTTCGCTTCACGTTACTTGGCCTTCGCCGTCGGTCGAACTGACGCTCTCCCGCTGGGCTTGGCGGGATCGTAGGTGGTGTTCGGAATCGGAAACTTCGCGCCGACGTCGCGCTGCCAGGCGGCGAGCTCAGCCTTGAGGGCGGCGACGCGGGCGGGCTCGCGCGTGGCGAGGTCGGTGGTTTCGGCGAGATCGTTTCCGAGGTGGAAAAGTTCCATGCGGTTGCCTTCGAACCACTGGATCAGTTTCCACGGCCCGCGGCGGACGGCTGCAGCCGGTGCGCCGCCCTGGTTGCCGTAGTGCGGGTAGTGCCAGAACAACGCTCGCTCGGGCGTTGTTTGGCCGCGAAGCACCGGTATGAGGCTCACCCCGTCGAGCCGCTGCCCGGGCGCGGGTTTCGCGCCGGCCGCTTCGAGCAACGTGGGAAAGAAGTCGGGACTGCTGACCGGCGTGTTGATGACGGCGCCTGGTTGCGCGACGCCGGGCCAGCGCACGATCAGCGGCTCGCGGATGCCGCCTTCGTACATCCAGCCTTTGCCGCCTCGGAGGGGGAGATTGGACGTTGGCCAGCCTTCGCTGGTGGAGAGGCCGCCGTTGTCGCTGGTGAAAATCACGATCGTGTTCTCGCGCAGGCCGAGTTCGTCGAGCTTTGCCATCACCTTGCCGACGGCGAGATCCATGGCCTCGACCATCGCCGCGTAGATGGCGTGTTCCTGGACGAGCCGGACATCGCGCTCGCCTTCGCGGCCCCACTTGTCCGTGAGGCCGAGCCGGGCGCGCTTCTCCTCGTATTTCTTCTGCAGGTCGGGCCGCGCCATCAGCGGCGTGTGGACGTCGTAGAACGAATAGTACGCGAGAAACGGCCGGTCGCGGTTGGCCGCGATGAAGTTCGCCGTCTCGGCGGCGAGGCGGTCGGGCAAATGTTCGCCGTCGGGTCCGTCCTTCAGCCGCGGATTGCCGTAGGGGGAAAAGTAGCGCTTGCCGCCGTAAGGGCCGCCGCGCTCGTTGCCGCCGAGGTTATGGTCGAAGCCTTGGTTCTCGGGCCACCAGCCCTCGGGGCCGAGGTGCCACTTGCCGGCGAAGAAGGTCGCGTAGCCGGCCGACTTCATCGCCTTCGCGAGGGTCGGAGCGTCGAGCGCCAGCCGGTCGGAATAGGGTGCAGGGCGGAGCTTGGTGTTGCGCGTCCAGGCTTCGGGCTTGGCGGGCGCGCCGATGTAGTCGGTGATGCCGGTGCGCTGCGGCCACATCCCGGACATGACGCTGGCGCGCGTGGGCGAGCAGACGGGACACGCCGCATAAGCGTCGGTAAAACGCGCACCTTCGCGCGCGAGCCGGTCTAGGTGCGGGGTCTCGTGGAACGTGCTGCCGTACGCCCCGAGGTCGCGCTGACCGAGGTCGTCGGCGAGAAAGAAGACGATGTTGGGCGGACGAGCGGCGGCGGAGGCCGCCGCCGCAAGGGACAGGGAACAAGGGGCAAGTATCAGGAGAAGCAGGACGCGAAGCGGAAGCGGGGTCATTGCTTGGCCTTTCCTTTGCCCTTCTTGGTGCCGGCGGGTTCGCTGACGGGGCCGGACATCGGCGGGGTTTCGTAGAAGCGGCCGTTGTCGACGAGGCGGGGGTCGCCGGTGCGTTTCAGTTCGTCCATCAAGCGCTGCTCGAGCTGCGCGCGCTGGGCGGCGTAGCGGGGTTCGGCGGCGACGTTCTTTGTCTGCTGCGGGTCGGACTTGAGATCATAGAGTTCCTCGCGCGGACGTTTCCCGTAAACCCATTCGAAATGCGGCTTCCACTTCGGGTCGTTGCGTAGGCCGACGAGCCAGGCCTTGGTTGGACTCGCATCTTCGTCGGGCAGGGAGACGCGCGTCTCTTCCGTCAACTCCTCCGCTGTCGGCGGATTCGAGCCGTCGAGGCGATAAGGATCGCCCAGCGGCCAGCGGTCGGGCCGGAAGTTCACGATGTAGAGGAAATCGTGCGTGCGGATCGCGCGCTGCGGATAGGGCATGTAGTCGGCGCGGGCGTTTTCGACGTGGCGCTCTCGACCGATGAAGACCGCGTCGCGTGCGGCCTCGACCCGGCCCGACTGAGTGGAGCGCAGGAGGGCGATCAGGCTGCGGCCCGTCATGACCGAGGGCGGCGTGAGCCCGCCGGCCTCGAGAAACGTCGGCGCGAGGTCGGCGAGCGTGATCAGGTCGTCGACGACCCGTCCGCCGGTGACACCCGGACCGCGGACGGCGAGCGACACGCTGGAGCCGAAGTCGTAGAGGTTGCACTTGCCGTGCGGGAAACCGGGCGGGCCATGATCGCCGCTGACGGCGATGAGCGTGTTATCCAGTTCGCCGATCTCGGCCAGCCGGGCGAGCAGCACGCCGAGGGCGGCGTCGACCGCCTGCGCCTCGCCGAGGTAGTCGGCGAAGTCCTCGCGCACTTCCGGCACGTCCGGCAGGAAGGCCGGCATCTTGCCCTTCAACTGCTCGGGCTCGATGCCCCACAGCTTCTTGCCGGAGCCCTTGATCCACTTCCGGTGCGTGTTGGTGGGACCGAACCAGTAGCAGAAGGGCTGGCCCGGTTTCCGGTCGGCGAGGAAGGCGTCGAAGTTGCCGCGCACCTCCGCATAGATTTCCTGTTTCGAAGCCTCGAGTGGGCGTCCTTGGCCGACGAGGCGGGTGACGTGCTGCGAGAATTGGTTGAAACGGTTGCCGGCCTTTTCGTAAGCGTGCTGCCCGGCGCCGTAGGGAGCGTCGCTGGGCGTTCCCGGACTCCACACCTTGTAGGTTTCGCCGAGGTGGTAGCCGGCGTCGCGCAGGAGGAGCGGGTAGGCCGGGTTCGAGTAGTCCCAGACGGCGCCCCGCAGGATGGAGGCGCGGCCGGTCCGCCAGAAGTGCTGGCCGGAAAGGATCGCGCTGCGGCACGGGGTGCAGCTCGGGGCGGAAACGAACGCGCGGCGAAACAGCACGCCCTCGCTGGCGACGCGGTCGAAGTGAGGCGTGCGCACGACGTCGTTGAGGGAGCCTGGACCGTCGATCTTCGCATAGGCGCTGGCGTACCGGCCCCAGTCGTCGGCGAACACGAAGAGGATGTTCGGCCGCTTCCCGCTCGGCGCGGACGAGGCGGCGGACGCAAGCGAGGCGAGTGCTAGGGTGGCCAGCAGGAGTGCGGTGCGGCAACGGTTAGGGAAAATCATGTTGCTCCGGGAAAGGATGAGCGTGAGCGGGGTCTTGCGTTGGCCCGCCTGGGAGCGCCGAGCTCCAGCTTGGCGCTCCCGGAAGGACGGGAGATTCATTCGTTGGCTTTGCCGGCCTTCTTCTTGCCGCCGCCCTTGGCGGCAGTGGCGGAAACGTGGTCGGCCAGGTGCTTGGGCCGGGCGTGGGCGTAGCGATCGAGGATGGCCTGAAGCTTTTTGACCTCGGCGGCGGTGGCGGCGTTGCGGCCCGCGGCCGGGAGCGGTTTGTCCTCGAACGGATCGACCGTGAGGTCGTAGAGCCGGCCGTCGCGATGGAGCTTGTGCGTGGTGCTCAGCGCGAACTCGTAGGTGGCGGTGCCGCCGCCGTTGCGGGCATACCAAAGGTACATCGGCTCACGCGGGGGACTGGACTGGCCGAGCAGGCGGGGGAGGAAGGACTGGCCGTCGATCCGGAGCGCCGCGGGCACCTCGGCACCGGTGGCGGCGCAGATCGTCGGGAGAAAATCGACGCTCGCGACCAGGTCGGAATCGACCCGGCCGGCGGGGATTTTGGCGGGCCAGTTCGCGATGAACGGCACGTGCGTGCCGCGCGCGGTGCCGGTACCTTTGCCGCCCGGGTACGGGGCGCCCTTGAACTGCGACGTCACGGAAACCCCGGTGCCGTTGTCGCCGATGAACATGACGAGCGTGTTTTCGCGCAGGCCGAGTTCATCCAATTTTGCCACGAGCCGGCCGATCATCTTGTCCATGTACGCGGTCATGTCCGCGAAGTGCTTCACGTTGCGCTGCACCTGCTCGCTCTTCGTCTTGGGATCCCACTCGGCGCTGTCGGGCGTCGGCTGAAAGGGATCGTGGGTGAGGATCATCGGGTAATAGAGAAAGAACGGCTGCGCGCGGTGGCGCGTGACGAAGTCGAGGGCGAAGTCGTTGACGAGCTTCGGGCCGTACTCGCCGCCGTTGAAGTCGAGTTCCTTCCCGTTGTGTTCAAGGCCGGGATTGGCGGAGCGAGGCGGCCGCCGCGTGTGCTGCCAGAGATAGGATTCGTCGAAGCCGAAGTGCTGCGGGAGCTTGGG
>JBEIHL010000398.1:0-4455 GCA_040381375.1 Opitutaceae bacterium | reverse complement strand
GTCGGCGCGCTCCGCCGTCAGGGCTTCGAAACTGTAAAACCGGCGGACGTCCGTCTTCACCCGCGCACTGATCACGTCGAGCACCCGCGGCGAGATGTCACCGGCGAAGGACGCGCGCGCATTCTTCGCGCCGAGGTCCGCCTCGCCCTGCACCGCGAGCGGAGCGCCGAGCAACCGCAGGACCGCGGAGGCTTCGAGCCGCGGCCCGCCGCGGGGAAAAACCCGCGCCGCGACGGAACGCGACCCGATGTCTCCCGCGTCGACCGCATCGGCGGTGACCGCGAGTTCCCGCCAGTCGAAGCCCGTTCCATCCAGCCGGATCCGCCCCAGCACGCGGGCTTGCACGCCGCGCGCGGTGGCGGCGCCCGGCACCCGGATCTCCGCGGCCGCGAGTTCGAGATCGGACGGTGGCGCCTCGCCGAAAAGCAGGAAGCGGGTCCGCGCCTCCACCGCCGTGGCCTCGATCGCCGGCGGGCCGGGCCAGCGGACGGCGCGGGCGAGGGCCCGGACGTCAATGATGGCGGCTCCGCCTTCCGACGGGGAGAATTCGAGGTGCACCGCGAGGTCGTCCAACGACTCGAGCCGGCTCGTCGCGCTCAGCGCCTGCCGGCAGAGGTCCGCGAAACGCTCGGTGACCAGCTCGCGGAGGGCGAGTCCGGACGGGCGGGCGCCGACCGTCGGAGCGAGCATGAGCTGGCCGTGCGCGGTCAGGACGGCGTTGCCCACCCGGGCGCTCAGTTGTCGCACCTGGACCGAGCGACGGGCCGGCTCGAACGTGGCGTCGAGACCGGTCACGATTGGGGCGGAACGCCCGGTGGGGGAAAGGATGGCCGGTACGGACAGGGCCACGTCCGTGACACGGATCTCCCGCGGCTCCACCTGGCCCATGGCTAGCCACCAGAGATTGAGCCGGATGTAAACGGAGCGTACGGTCAGGACCGGTTCATCGAACGAGGGCGGCGACAGCCGGACGTCCTCGAATTGAAGCTGTCCGGCCGGATCGATCAGTGTGCGCTTGAACGTGGCGCGCAGCCCGGACTCCGCCAGCTTCGACTCGAAGTGGCGGAGCACGAACCCGGGCATGGCGAGTTCGTTGGCCGACAGGACGTACAGTTGCAGCGCGAGCAGCAGTATCAGCGCGAGCCAGAGGCTCCAAATCGCCAACGAAAGGATGCCGCTCAGGAGCGAACGGAGGCCGCGCCGGCACAACTCAGCCCAGGGGCGCATGGGAGAAGGGTGCGATTGCTGGACGCGAAGTGGTCATCGACTCGAGGCGGCAGCCAACCACGACACGGGTCCTACTGCTTTTTTTCGATGCGGGGGCCCGGATCTCGGGAACCGTAGATGAGCGTCCAAAGGGCGTCGACCAGCGGCTGTTCCAGGGCGAAGACCAAGTCGAGTTCCTTGACGCCCGCGAACTGCTGGCTGCCGCCGAGCCGTTCGGTGAGCGTCCAGACGGTGGTGCCCGGTTGTTCGACTCCGCCCAGGCCGGGCAGGACGAGCGCCGCTTCGAGTTGAAAACGCCAGGGCCGCTCGTCGCCCGCGGCGGAAACGCGGTCGGCGTAGCCTCCGGGGACGAACGATTTCGCCCGCGGCGCGCGAAGGGCGGCGATCACGCCAGCCAGGGCCTTGGGGTCGCGCGGTGCCGTGGCGGGTTCGCCGGCGGCGTTGAACGTGGTCTCGAACACCACCTGGCGGCTCTCCAGGTCGGTGAGTTTCAGCGCCACGATCCGCGCGGCGGCGGGGAGTGGGTCGGTGACGGCCCGATCCCGCCACGCGAGCGTCGAGAGCTGAAGCTCCGGCTCGAATTCGGCGCCGATCTCGTAGATCGAGGTCCCGGGATCGGCGGTCGTGCCCACCCGGGCATAAAACGCCGTGCGGTTGGCGTCGGTGCCAATGCGCAGGACCACGGGCGGCGTGTTGCCCGTCAGGGTGAGCGTGACTTCGCGGAGGGGGCGGTTGAAACCCCAGTCTTCGAGGTCGGCACTCGTCGGCGCGTCGCTCTTGAACGTCAGGGCCGTGAGCAGCGTCAGTTGTTCGAGCAGTCGCTGGACGGCGGCGCGGTCGGCGGGCAGGGTCTGCGGACCTTGCGCGCCCTCGCCCCGGCGCACGACCTGCCAGGGTGGCGCGGCCGCGGTCGTCTGGCCGGCGGGGACTTCGAGCCGCTGGAGCGTGATCGGCGGCTGGTTCGGCAGCATCGGCGAAGCCAGGTCGATCTTGGAAACGGCGGCCGCTTCGAACTCCAGGATGCGCGTTTCGCGCAGGTCCTTCTGGGCGTTGCGCAGTTCGGACAGCAGCTTGGTCGGAATCGGCAGGGTGAACACGGTGCTGCGGCCTTCCAGTTGCGCGAAGTGCTCGACCGCGTCAGGCGGAGCCGCGGGGGCTGCCGGCGCAGTCGTAGCGGCCGGAGCGGTGGCCGCCGGAGCGGCGGCGGGCGCCGCGGCGGGCCCGACCGGCTCGCCGATGAAGAGGGTTTCGTGCCGGCTGTTGCCCTCGAGCGTGATGCGCAGCAGCGGGGTGGTGGCCGGCGACGGGGCGGGCGAGGGAAAGGCGCGCGCGCGCAGCGCGATCAGGTCGTTGATGGCGACTTCGACCGCCGTCTTGCTGGCGAGCGCCGTGTGCGGCGACTCGAAGCGCCAGCGCGTACCGTCCTTCCGGATACGAACCCGGACGCCCGGGGCGGCTCCGCGGGCGGGGTCCGTGCTGGCGGTCTGTACGATGCTGAGCGAGCGGGCTTCGAAGACGCGGACCGAGAGGAGCGTGTCGGCGCGGAGCTGTTCCGGCGGGATCGACAGGCTGTCGAGCAGACTGCGGTTGACGATGTGCACGCGCTCGCGATCCGGGGAAAGGATGTAGAGGCGTTTGCCGTCCTTGGTCATGTCGCCGATCTGCAGCACGGTGGTGCCGCGGCCGGTCAGGCCTGGCGTCGCGGGATCGCGGGAGGTGAACTCGACCGTCATCTTCGGCTTGTCCAGGCCGTAGTCGGTGAGCGAAAGATTGTTCTTCGCCAGGTCGGCGACGGCGAACGAGGTCTCGTGCTCGAGCAGTTGGAGCTCGTTCAGGATCGTGCTGGCGGCGTGCGGGTTCGCGGGCCAGTCGAGCGGCGCGGTCAGCGACCAGGAGTCGCGCTGGCGCACGAGCGTGAACGAGCCGGTGGCGGCGGTGCTCTTGACCTGAAGGAAACGAATGTCGGCCGCCTCGGGGCCGAGCACGCGGCGCCGCGCTTCCCGTCCCGCCTCCTCCGTGCGCCACTTGCGCTCGAATTTGAAGATGAAGAAGAACAGCGCGACGTTCAGGAAAATCAGGACGAGCGTGACTTTGGTTCTCACAGGCCGGTCGAGTTGAGCGGGGAACGTCGCAAGGGGAAAGCCGGGAGTGCGCGGCGAGCTAACCACGGATGCGCACGGATGAGCACTGATGAAAGCAATAGGCAGATCGCAGGCGGAAGTCTTGCCCCATCCGGAAGGCAAATGCGTGAGAAAGGACCCGACACTCTGGATCGGTGCACATAAGTGAGAATCAGTGGTTCAACGTCGCCTTCTAGGTTCATGCGCGGCGCGTCCAGTAGACCAGCAATCCGAGCAGAAGAGCCCCGCCGGGCAGCGCCAGCAGCAGGGCATAGCGGAGCCGGGTGAATTCGGTGGTGGAGAGCGAGAGCTGAAAGCGCTCGATCGGACGCGGCGAGATCGCGAGCTGATGGTCGCGGTCGACGGCCCAGTTTACGGCGTTCAACGCGATCAGCAGGCTGGCGTTGTCGAGCCGGCCGTTGGCGATCAGGTCACCCGTGCCGAAGACGACCAGTTTGCCGCCCGGCACGCTGAACGGGAGATTGTCGCGCACCGCGAGCCGCTCGGAGGCCACGATGACGCCGAGCCGATCCGGCGGGTCCATGCCCGCGATGGGGCGGGTGTCGATGCCCGGATCGTAGCGCGGAATCTCGCCGGGGCGGAAGCCGCGCTCTCCCCAGGCGTTCGTGGAGGTCGCCGCGAGCGTGACCACGTTCAGCCCGGCACCGAGGGTCCGACCTGGATCAGGGATCACCGAACGGGCCGCCCCGATCCGCAGCGGCTGGCTGCCGTTTTCGACCAGGCTCTTGGTGATCGGATGGGTGGGAGCGAGCGCGCGCACCAGCAGTTCGAGAGTCTCGGTGAGATTGTCCGGATCGACAACGAAGTCCTGGTTCACCAGCACGCCCCAATCGAGCAGCAGGTCATCGAGCCCGAGCGAAGCGGTGCTGCGGCCCGGATGGAGAAACAGCATCAGCCGGCCGGCGCTCGCGCTCAGGTATTGCCGGAGCATCTCCTGCTCCAGTCGCGAAAACGCGCTCTGCGGCGCCACCACAACCAGCAGCGAGGCGTCCGCCGGGATCTTGCGCATCGCCGTGAAGTCGAGCGGCTCGACGTCGAAGTTGCGCACTTTGAGCTGGGCGCGCAGCGCCGACAGGCCGACCTGGGC
>JBEIHL010000397.1:0-4456 GCA_040381375.1 Opitutaceae bacterium | reverse complement strand
CGGCGCTCATAGCTCGCCTCGGGGTAGTCGTAGTTCATCCCGATGTTGTCCGTGCTGAAGGGGCCGTGGTTGTTCGTATCCGTTTTCCGGTTCGGAATCGGATCGAACTTCCCGAACGTCTCCGTCCAGCCCGCCGCGTAAATTCGCGCCAACAGCTCGTACTGCTTCGGGTCGTAGCCGTCCGGCTTCGCGAACGGGATCCGGTTCTCCGGATGATCGGTGAGACACATCCGGAAACAGTAGGCCTGGACCTTGTTGTCGCCCTCGCCCTTCACCCCGGGATGAGCGGCGCTGATCCGCGGCAGCACGCCGCTCTTCGGATCGCCGGGCACGACGTACGGGCTGACCTTCTCCTTGAGCACGCCGAAATGATGCCGGTGGTGCAGCACCCCGGTCTGCACGCCGTTGTGCTCCTCGCCGTAGACGCGGTTCGCCTCGCGACCCACGTGATAGTCGACGCCGGCCGCCGCCATCAGGTCGCCCTCGTAGGTGGCGTCGATGAACATCTTTCCGGCGTACGTCTTCCCGCTCAGCATCGTGATCGACGTGATCCGCCCGCCGGATTTCTTCACGCCGCGCACGCGGTCGAGCCACTCGTCGCGCACGACGGGGATGTTCAGCTCCTTCACCCACGCGTCGTAAACTCTCTCCGCCACGCCCGGCTCGAAGATCCACATCGTCCGCTGCTCGCCGTCGATCGCAGGCGTACCCTGGCCTTTATTGCCGTACTCATCCTTGTTCTGCCATCGCCACGTGGCAGACTGATCGTAGGACTTCCAGATGCGGTGATAAAACTCCCGCGACAGGCCGCCGATCACGGCTTTGTTGCCGGTGTCGGTCCAGCCCAGTCCGCCGCTGGTCAATCCGCCCAGGTGTTTGTCGGGTCCGACCAGAACAACGGATTTGCCCATCCGTTTCGCCTGCACCGCGGCCACGACTCCGCCGCTCGTGCCGCCATAGACCACCACATCATAGTCCTGCGCGCGGGCGACCGCGGCCGCCAGAACGATACCTGCCAACATCGCCACCCGGATGGGGATTTTCATGCTGGCTTGATGGGACGGCGTTCCGGCCGTGTCGAGCGGGACCAGCCGGATCGGTGGGAGCGGGTTTATCCCGCGACGGGTCGGGGCGTGAAGCCCCTCCCACAGCGAAACTGAGCCACGCCCGGACGTCACGACGACGTGACGCCGCCCGTGCCAGCTTGACCGCCCGCGGCGTGGATCGCTTGCTCGCCGCATGCCTCCGTCCCTCTTCCCGCTCGCCGGCGCGCATCAGGTTTCCCGACGCACGTTCGTCACCGGCGCCGCCTCGTTCGCCGCCGCCGCCCTGCTCTCCACGTCCCGGCTCGCCGGCGCGGTCTCGTCGGCGCCCCGCCTGTCCGCGTATCCGTTTTCTCTTGGCGTGGCCTCCGGCGATCCCGCCCCAGACAGCGTCGTGCTTTGGACCCGGCTGGCACCGCGCCCGCTCGAGCCCGGCGGCGGCATGCCGCCCGCGCCCGTCGAGGTGTCGTGGGTGATCGCGGAAGACGAAGGGCTCGCGCGCGTCGTCCGTTCCGGCAAGGCGATCGCCAACTCCCAGTGGTCGCACTCCGTCCACGTCGAGGTCGAGGGCCTGCGCCCCGACCGTTGGTACTGGTATCAGTTCAAGGCCGCCGGTGAAACCAGCCCCAAGGGTCGCACCCGCACCCTCCCCGCCGCGAACGCGCTGCCCGACCGGCTGCGGTTCGCGTTCGCCTCCTGCCAGCACTACGAGTCAGGTTACTTCACGGCTTATGATCACATGGTTCGGGAGAATCCCGACCTGATCGTGCACCTTGGTGACTACATTTACGAGGGCCCGGCGCGCGACGGTGGCGTCCGCCGGCACAACGGTCCGGAGATCTTCACCCTCGACGACTATCGCGCGCGCTACGCTCTCTACCGGCTCGATCCCGCACTGCAGGCGGCCCACGCGGCCGCGCCCTGGATTGTGACCTGGGACGACCACGAGGTGGACAACAACTACGCCGCCGACATTCCGGAAGGGCCGGAGCCCCGCGACCAATTTCTCCGCCGCCGCGCCGCGGCGTATCAGGCCTATTTCGAGATCATGCCGCTGCGGCGCGCGCAGCTGCCGACGGGACCGGACCTGCTGCTGTATCGCAGGCTCAACTACGGGCGGCTGGCCTCGTTCAATGTCCTCGACACGCGCCAGTACCGCTCCGACCAGCCGCAGGGTGACGGCCGCAAACCGGCCTCCGACGTGCTCATGGATCCGAAAGGCACCCTGCTCGGCGCGAAGCAGCGCGAATGGCTGAGCGCGGGCCTTGAGCGGTCCGCTGCAACCTGGAATATTCTCGCGCAACAAGTGATGGTGGCGCGCGTCGACGTGAAGGCCGGGGCCGGCGTCGAGCACAGCATGGATCAGTGGCCGGGCTACGAGTTCGAGCGGCGGCGCGTGCTGCGGCATTTCCACGAGAAGAAGATTCGGAATCCCGTGGTGCTCACCGGCGACATTCACACGCACTGGGCCAACGAACTCATCGCGGATTTCGATCGGCTGGATTCGCAAAGCGTGGGCGTGGAGTTTGTCGGTACGTCGATCAGTTCCGGCGGCGACGGTTCGCCCGTGCCGCGCGGGCGCGAAGAGACGATCGGCGAGAATCCGTTCGTCAAATTCCTGAACGGGGAGCGCGGCTACGTGAGCTGCGAAGTTACGCCCAAGGAGTGGCGCACACATTACCGCACGCTGCCGTACGTCACCCGCCGGGGCGCGCCGCTGCAGACGCCGGCGTCTTTCGTGGTCGAGGACGGACGGCCGAAACTACAGAAGGCCTAGCCGGAATAGGCGCAAGCGGTCGACAGGATGAATAGGATTGGCAGGATAGATTTTCCTCGTCCTGTCCATCCTGTTTAAAATTCAGGCTTCAATCGAACTCGTCGCCAGCATGGCTGCATCCGCGGAATTTTTTTCGCAACTGGCCGCCCTCGAAAACGAAGGCGCGGCGTTCGTGCTGGTGCTGCTCGTCGAGGCCATTGGCAGCACGCCGCAGGACGCGGGCGCCCGCATGATCGTGACCGGCGCGGGGCGGCTGGCCGGAACCGTCGGCGGCGGCCGGGTGGAGGCGCAAGCCATCGCGGTCGCCCAAGACCTGCTCGCCACCGCGGAGCAGGGCCGCGCGAAGCCCCGGTTGGTGCACTGGAGCCTGAAGGCCGATGTCGGCATGACCTGCGGCGGCACGGTGAAGCTGTACTTCGAACCGCATGCCTCCCGCCACGCCGCCTGGCCGATCGTGATCTTTGGCGCCGGCCATGTGGCCCAGGCGCTCGTGCCCGTGCTGCAGCCCCTGCGCTGCGCGATCACGGTTTGCGACTCCCGGTCGGAATGGCTGGAGTCGCTTCCACCGGCGGCGAACGTGCGGATCGTAGTGCGCGAGAATCCCGCCGAGCTGGTGCCCGAGCTGCCGGCCCATGCGTTCGTGATTTGCATGACGAAGGGGCACACGACCGATCGTCCGATCCTGCAGCGCGCGCTGCTCGAGCGAGACTTCCCTTTCCTCGGGGTGATCGGCAGTGACGCCAAGGCCGCGGTGCTGCGGAGGGAATTGATCGCCGCCGGCGTACCGGCCGAGCGGGCGGAGCAGTTCCACTGTCCGGTGGGGCTCCCTTTCGGCACCAACCAGCCCCACGAAATCGCGTTGAGCATCGCCGCGCAGTTGCTGCAGGAGCGCGACCGCTGGGCGACAACTCCACCTGAAGGGTGATGCGGGTTCGCCGTCCCGTTCCACGCGCGGTCCCTGATCGGAGAGCCCGTCTAATTCCGTCCGGTAACTCCTCTGCAAACCAAGGCCTGAGCTTGCGGGGAACCTCGGCCTGTTCCACCTTTCAGTAACCCCCTGAAGTCATGGCCCGCCAAATTCTGCTCAAGCTGGTGACTGCCACGTTGGGAGTGGCGTCGTTTCTCCCGGTTGCCTCCGCGCAAGCCCCGGCTGCTCCCGCTGCCCCTTCCCCTCTATTTGCGCCAGCGCCGGACCAGAAGTCGGGATCGGCCGCGTCCGCGCCGACTGCTCCCCGGCGAAATCGTGCGATCTCGAGTGACGTCGCCGCCGCCTTGGCCGCCGCGGCCCCGAAGTATACCCCCCCACCACCACCGCCGCCGCCGAAACCGGAAGCGGAGCAGGTGGACATGCGCGAGATCGACAAGCCCAAGAACACGATCGTGCGCCTGCCGAAGTACATCGTGCAGGAAAAGAAACCACCCGTCTTCACCGAGCGCTCGATTCACACGGAAAAGGGCCTGACCGATATCGCGATGCGGCGCTACATTTCCGACGCGGATCGCGCGCTGAATCGTTGGACGCTTCCGCTGTTCGGAACCTCGAAAGAGTCGCGCGCGATGGCGATGTACGCCGAGGACGAACGTCTGCGGAACATGACCAACCTCGAAGAGACGGCGATCGCCGCGAGCAAGTCCG
>JBEIHL010000396.1:0-4459 GCA_040381375.1 Opitutaceae bacterium | reverse complement strand
GGCCGGAGCTGGTAGGCCACGCCCCAGTTCACCGTGTTGCGGTCGATGCGCCACAGGTTCAGGGCCGGGCTGGTCGCCGAGTAGCTGGTGATGTGTTCGCCGGTGAAGTTGTAGAGCACGCGCGTGCTGAAACCGCGATAGCGCCAGCTCAAGCTGGCATTGCCGGCCTTGGGAATAAACCCGGCGACTTCGTTGGTGCCGCGATTCACGGTGCCGCCGAAGTTTCCATTGGTCTTGATGACGGTGTAGTTCGCGGAGCCGGAGAGTCCCTTCAAAAGACCCGGCAGGAAGGTAAACTGCTGCTGGTAGCTGAACTCCCAGCCGGTCACCTCAGCGGTGCCGGCATTATTCGTCGTGAGCCGATTGAAGCCCTCGTACTCACCATTGTAGCCGTTGTCCGCGCCACCGCCGACGATGCCCGCATCGACGCCGCTGACGATGAAATCCTTGATGGTTTTCTTGAACCAGCCGACAGAGAAATTTCCGACCGGGTCGAAGTAGTAATCGAGGGTGAAGTCCCAGTTCTTCGCCGTCTGCGGCAGCAATGACGGGTTGTTGATCGTGACGGTCTGGTTCGTCTCGTTGACGGACTCGTTGGGCAGAAGGTTCGAGATCGCCGGCCGGCCGAAGCTCGTGGACCAGCTGGCCCGCGTCTTGAGATTGGGCGTGACGTCGTGGGTGAGGTGGATGCTCGGGAAGGATTTCGTGTAGCTGCCCGTGGTCTCGCGCCGGGTGTTGGCGTAGTCGCGCTGGGCCGAGCCGACCGGGTCGGCGAGCTGCTGGGCCGCGGTGCTGCCGAAGCGGGCGCGGACCCAGCCCCAGCCCTCCGTATCGGTCTTTTCCATCCGGACACCGGTGAGGTAGCCCGTGCGCCCCCAGAACCCCTCGCGACCCAACCGGCCCTGCGCCATGAAATACCCGGCGGTCACCTCTTCACTCGCGCCGCGGGTGCCGGTGAACTTGTTCTGTTCGTAGAAATAGACGTCTTCGCGCCAGAGGGTCGGGTCGATCGGCGCGTTGCCTTTGATGAAATCGGACACCTGCCAGCGGGGAAGGTTAAGGCCGGTCTTGACGCCCGCGAAAGGCCGGGCCGACGGATCGATCGGCAGCGCGCTGGTGCCGAGGTAGCTCCAGCGCCGGGAGAAGTTGCGCAACTTGACCGACTGTTCGCGCCAATGGACGCCGGTCTTGAGCGCGTGCCGCACGGTCGTAGGCAGGTTGTAGCGCAGGTTGAACCGGGCCTGGGGCACCTCCTGCGGCTGGTCCGAGTTCGTCTTGTTGAGGGAGTTGGCGATCGGCCGGTAGTTGGCGGGATTGGACCAGTCGGCGCCCGCGGTCTGAATCAGGCGCGGATAGGTGTCGGAATACGTGCGGTCGAGAATCCAGCCCACGTTGGTGATACGATTGGTGAGCGACTGCTGGCCGCCGCGCGGGTGGAGGCCCGACTGCTGGTGGTTGCGGCTGAAGCCGGCGTTGTAATCGAGCTGGAACGCGCCCCATTCGTGTTCGCCGCCGAAGTCGATCATGTAGGTCTCGACGACGTAGCTATTCGGACCGTTCGTCACGATGTCGACCATCGACGCCGCGACCGGCCGGACCTCCGTGACCTTGTCGGTGAAGCCGGGGATCACACCGGAAGTAGTGGCGTTCGGCACGGTGTTGGCGTTGCCGGTGTACGCGCGAGAGTTGAAGGAGCGGCGGAAACGTTCGACGTTGTCGTTGACGGTGAGGTTGAGGCTGAACTTCGAATTGAACGAATACCGGTAGTCGGTCTTCACGTTCACGCTGCGCTGCTTTCGGTTATTGAAGTTCTCGCGCGTCTGATAGCCCCACACGTAGGCGGGGCCGACCGGCGCGTTCTGGAAATCATACGTGGTGCGGTACCCGCCGACGGCGTTTTCGCTGTAGAAAAGATTCACGGCGACGCCGAGGTTCCGCTCGCCGCCGAGAATGCTGAACACCTCCTGGTACCCGAGCGTGATGAGCGGATGGGCGCGGTGCTGTTCGCGCAGCGGGATCTGCTCGGTGAAGGAGGGGGCGACTCGCACCGTGGCACTGTAGTTAATACGGCGCTTTTCCCGCATGTTGAGCGGGGACCGGGTCTTCATGTTGATCGTGCCGCCGAGCGAGTCGGCGCCCTTGTCGGGCGTGTGGCCCTTGATCAGCTCCAGCTGCTCGAACATCGTGCCGGTGATGCTCTGGAGTTCGAGGGCGCGATTCGTGCCGATGCTGGCCACCAGTCCGCCGTCGACGGTGACCGTGTTCAGACCGGGCGCCATGCCGCGCACGTTGAACGCGTAGGCCAGGCCTTCCTCGGTCGGGCTGCCGGCGATGCCCGGGAGGCGGCCGATGACCTCGCCGGCGCTCATGTTCGGCAGGTTGCCGAAGGAGTCCATGGCCACGATGTTCTTCACGTTGTCGGCATTCTTCTGCGCCGTCAGCGCCAGGGCATCGCCCTCGCGTTCACCGGTCACCTTGAACGCATCCAAAGTATAAATACCCGTCGTGAGGTCGAAATCGCGGGAGACCCGCTGGCCGGCGGCCACCGCGATCTGCGCCCGCATGGGGTCGAGCCCGATGTACGTCACCACGATCTCGTGGGTGCCGGCCGGCACGCCGCTGAGAACATAGCGGCCCGTGTTGTCGGTCAGCACCGTGAGCCCGAGCTGGGGCAACTCGACGCGGGCGCCCTCGAGCAGATTGCGGGTCGCGATGTTGCTGACGTTACCGGTGATGGCGGCCGAGTTCGCACTCTCTGCGCCAGAGGCCGCAGCCGCGAACGCGATCAAAAGCGCGATCAGGTCGAAAAAACGAACGGAGGATTTCCCAGGTTTCATAGTGAGGCAGTTTGCATTCCGACAGGTCAAACGAGGCGATCCCCAAGCCCATCCTGAAGGCCACGGTGGGTAGTCCGTTGCCGTGGGTTCAGCGGGTGGTCGGGAACAGATTTACTTCACGCGTCCCCACCGACGTGTCGAGCCACATTCCGCAACGAAATGATTTTGTCCGCCAACAACTATTCGGAAGTTCCCCGCGCCGCGAACGGGCCGTGCACCGACCGGACGCGGCCCGGCGCGACGCTGTCATCCAGCACGATGATCCGGTAACGCGCGCCGCCCGGTTCGACCCGCACGATCACGTGGCCCTGCCGCGCGGCCACCTGGGCGATCCTTTCCTGCAGCCAGACGGTTTCCGGCTCACCGAACAGCTTCACCATGTGTTCCCGCCGGCCGGGCCATTCGCTGTTGGTCATGAAGATGTCGCGCGGTCCCGGATAGATCCGTTCCGACAGCATCCGGCGCATGACGTCGGGCGACGGCTGGCTCGAGGCGTAGGTGGAGAGGATGTGCACGCGCGGCCGCAGCACGCTCAGGAAGAACGGATTCACGGCGTCCTGCGTGCCGTGGTGATTGAGCGCGTGCACGTCGACCGGGCCGGTCACCCAGGCGACGGCCGATTCCATCTCCGACCACGCCGGGGCGCTGGCCCCGATGAACCCGGCCATGTCCCCGCCGTTGAAGTAGGTGAACGCGCCGTAGGTCAGTCGGAAGGCGAGGCTGCAGTTGTTCTCCACGGGCATGATGCCGGGCGGGAAACGGTTGCGCGTCGCGGTGCCGCCGCCGGTCCACACGCGGCCGTTCGCGGCGATGTTGCGGATCTCGAACCCGGGAAAGTCCCGTGGCGCGCGGCGCAGCACGATCTGATCGGCGCGGCCGGCCTCGAATCGCACCACCTGCAGGCCGCGGTGCTCGGCCTGCCATTTCAGGAACGCGCGGTAGTTGGCCATCATGGCGCCGCCCGACGGCGCGGGGAAGGCGTAATCGGGCCAGCCGCGATCGAGCAGCGTCGCGATCCGCACATCCTCGCCGACATCGGTAATGCCCGTCAGCCGGTAAGCGCCGCCCGCCGCCACCGATGGCGGCGACTCCGGCATGAGCGTGCCCATGTGGTCGCCATGGAAGTGCGTCAGCGCCGCGTAATCGAGCCGGCCGCGCTGACCCTCGGGGTGATGCGTCTTTAAATAGTGTGCGATCCACTGGCCCGGACGCCGCGTGGCATCGGGTCGGGCCGGCGCGTCGTAGTACGGGGCGCGTTCGCCGGTTCGATTGACCGCCCCCGCGTCGAGCAGGAAGGTCGTGCCGTCGGGCAGAATGAAAAGGGCCGCATCGCCCGTGCCCGTGTTGATCTGGTGGATGTCCAACTCGCCGCGCTGCCAGGCCGGGAGCGGCTGTCCTACGACGGCGTCTGCCGCGCGCGCGGGCGGGGTGGGAAAGAATCCGAGGGACAGGCCCACGAGGATCAGGCCGGCGAGACCGCGCACGCTGGGGATTGCCATGATTTCACCACGCAACGCAAACGCCCGCGATGTCGAGTCCGTTTGCGGGAGATAGGCTCGGTATCGGCCCAACAAAAGGGCCTGGCGCCGCATGCCCCCTGGCAGCGCCGAGCTCCAGCTCGG
>JBEIHL010000395.1:0-4467 GCA_040381375.1 Opitutaceae bacterium | reverse complement strand
CCGGCCCGGCTGGGCACTGTTCCCCTTGAAGTCCAGGTAGGCATTGAAGCTGCCGCCGACCAGTTCGGTCTCGAACGCGTTGTAGGCGCCTTCGACAAGGTGCACGCCGCGCTGAAACACCACCTTGCCGCCGACGATGGTCGTGACGGCGCGGATGGCGTGAATCTTGTCCTCGGGGCAGGCGAGCGGGTCGGCGGTGAGGATCGCGAGGTCGCCGAGCTTGCCGGCTTCGATGGTGCCCTTGCGCTGCTCGTCGAAGCTCAGCCAGGCGGCGTCGATCGTCAGCATGCGGAGCGCCTCGAGGCGCGAGACGCGCTGGTTGTCGCCGAAACGCTGGCCGCCTTCGGTCCGGCGGACGACGGCGGTCTGCAGGGCGAGAAACGGATTGTAGGGGTTGAGCGAGGTGTCGGGATCGAAGCCCTGCATGTGGTCGGCGTTGATCGCGACTTTCACCCCGGCCTTCCGCCAGAGCTGCAGGCCGATGAACTGGTCGAGCCGCTTGCGACCGAGGGCCTCGAAGAGCGCGTCTCCATCTTTATAATACCAGGCCGGCTGCGTATCGACGCACACCCCGAGGCGCGCGGCGCGCCGGGCGGTGGATTCGTCCGGAAAATAAGCGTGGATGAGCGTGTAGCGGCGGGGGGCGACGGGGCTGTCCGCGTTGGAGGCCTCGACGGCGTCGAGCACGGCATCGACACCGGCGTCGCCCGTCACGTGCGCCGACATCTGCCAGCCCATCCGGTGGCCCGTGCGGATGATGTTCTTGAGCTTGACGGGGCTGACGCGCAGGTCGCCGCGGTACATGGGATCGGAGATTCCGTAGAGGGAGAAGGCGGGCGGGCCGTAAGGTTCGCGCATGAACGCGGTGCCGTACAGGGCGCCGCCGTCGACGCCGATCTTGAGGGGGCCGACGCGCACCCAGTCGTCGCCATCCCCGGTCTTGAACGGCAGGGCGCGGATCGCTTTCTCCGTGCCCTCGACGGTGCCGTCGGTGTTCAGGCCGATGGTGACATTGACGCGGACGGGCAGGCGGTCGGACGCCTTGAGTTTTTCGAAGAGCCGATAGCCTTCGACGCTCGCGTTGCGTTCGCCGATGCTGGTGATGCCGATTTCGGTGTAGCGGCCGAGAAGCGTGGCGAGCGAGTCGAGGTGTTTGTCCTCCGGAAGACTGCGTCCGGGCAGGAAGCGCACGAGCAGCGCGTTGGCGTTTTCGATCACGCCGGTGGGGCTGCCGTCGGCGTTGAAGTGGAGCTTGCCGCCCTTGGGCGTCGGCGTCTTCTTCGTGAGGCTGATCGCGGCGATCGCGGTGGAGTTGAGGATCTGGACGGTGCGGTTAGCGTACTGCCAGGTAAAGACGGCGGGATGCTTCGGGGCGGCCTCGTCGAGGTCGGCGCGGCTGGGCATCCGGCGTTCCTTGATGCGGGTGACATCGACGCGCGGGAGTTGGATCCACTGGCCGGCGGGTTGGTCGTTCGCGCGGTCGCGCACCCAGGCTTTGATCTCGGCAATCGAGTGCAGTTGGCGGAACGGCTGCTGGGCCTCGCCGCGCGAGGCGCCCTGGGAATGCACGTGGCTCTCGATCAGCCCGGGGATGACGGTGCGGCCCTCCGCGTCGATCGTGCGGGTGCCCGGGCCGGCGAGCTTGCGAATATCGGCATCACGGCCGACCGCGACAAACACGCCGCCGCGAATCGCAACGGCGGTCGCGGACGGTGCGGACGGATTCAGCGTGTGGATCCGCGCGTTGACGACGACCAGGTCGGGGGCGGTCTGGGCGCGGGCGGTAACGGCCGCGACGGTGGCCAGGGCCAGGAGGGAGAGGAGCGCGGATCGACGAAGCATGGGGGGAGGCTGGAGGCGAGAGGCGGACGGGGCGGGGAGAACCTAGTAACCTACCGGTTACCGTCAAGGATGGGTCAGTCGGGTCGGTGCCGGAGCGCGGAGATTTTTAGTGGCGCGCGATTACTGACCGAATCGATTCGCCCGGCACCGGGTTAGCGGTGGCGTCGAACGGAAGCGACGTTAGTCGTCGCAACGCCTGAGGCGGGCGCGTTCCTTTCAGGCGTTGACGGAATCATCCGTCGATAAACAGAAAGACGCTATCATGCTCCGAGCTATGCTCTGGGGGGATTTCTCCCCGCCAACGTCGATCGCCGCCAGTTTCAGCCGTCTCCTCTCGCAGGAGTCCTGAAATTTGCGCCGTTGACCGGCTGGCGTCCGGCGTGGCCGGTGGCGGAAGCCGCCGGCCGCGTTGGGCAACGCGGGGCAGGATGCTGGTCGGGAAACGAGCGGCTCATTCGAGGCGGCGCTCGACTTTGGCGGCTTTGTTGAAAGGTTGACTTCATCTACCTCGTTCAACGCGCTGTGCGAAATGACGTGCTGGCACATGGGGATGATCGATCTCCCGATTTGCCATGAACTCCCCCTCCGATTCACCGCCGACCAAGACTGAGTCTTTTTCCCTCCCGCTGTTCTGCGTCACGATCGGGTTGACGAACGTCCTCTTGCTCGCGCTGCTACGTTTTCTGGCGCCCTCGGTTTGGGAGTCGCAGTTCCTGGCCGAGCCTTGGCTGTTTCTGCCCGCGGTCGCCCTGGTGAGCCTCGGCCTGTGCTTTTTCGAGTTTTTCTTCCACCGCTACATCCTGCACATGCCTGCCATTCCGGGGCTGAGGCGGTTGTATCGCCAGCACACGCTGCATCACGCGTTGACGCGGATCGGGCGGCGGCCGGTGCGGGAAGGGCGCACCGTGTTATGCGTGGAAAACAAGTTTCCCATAATGGAGGAGGAACAGGGCGAAGGATCGTTCTTCCCTTGGTACGCGCTGGCGACGTTTTCGCTGATGATCGCCCCGGTCCTGGCGTTCCTTCACTGGCTGGCGCCGGCCTTTCCGTGGTGGTTTGCCGGTCTGGCGGCGGTGACGAATTCACTCCTGCTCTATGAGGTGCTACATGCGATCAACCACTGGCCGATCGAGAAGTGGCTGCCGCTGATCGAGCATCGCACGTGGGGCTGGTTCTGGCGGCCCGCCTATACGTTCCACCTGCGGCACCACGCCGTGATCGAGTGCAACGAATCCGTCTCGGGCTTTTTCGGTCTGCCGGTGGCGGACTGGGCATTCGGCACGTGCCTGATTCCGCGCACCATCTACACGGACGGCGAGGACTGGCGGCCGGAGAACTTCACGCCCCCGCGGCCGGTGCGTTTTATTCGCTGGCTGGATGGCGTGGCGCAGGCGGCGGTCGACGAGCGTCGGGCCGATGCGGCTGTGCCGTCGAGTGCATCGCCGGAGCGCCCCTACACGCGCGGCGAGGAAGTGGCGAACTGGCTGACGCACGGGATCGGGGCGGTTCTCAGCGCGATCGCGCTCACCCTGTTGATCGTCGTGGCGAGTGCGCGGGGCGATGCGTGGCACGTCGTGAGTTTCACGGTCTTCGGCCTTTCGCTGCTGGTGCTCTATACCGCTTCGACGCTGTACCACCTGTCCAAGAGCGAGCGGCGGCGCTGGCTTTTCCGCCGATTGGATCGCGCGGCCATCTTTCTGCTCATCGCCGGGACCTACACGCCGTTCCTGCTGACGAATCTGCGCGGTCCGTGGGGCTGGTCGCTGTTTGGCGTGATTTGGGGCCTCTGCGGCGCGGGCGCAGTCTTCACGCTGTGGGGGGGAGAGCGGTATCGCTCAGCCCGAATCATCGCGTGTCTGTTCGCGGGCTGGTTGATCCTGGTGGCGTTGAAGCCGCTGCTCGCCACCGTGCCTGGTCCGGGCATCTGGCTGCTTTTTGCCGGCGGCGCGTGCTACACGCTCGGCGTGGCGTTTTATCTCTGGCGGCGGCTGCGTTACCACCACGCCGTGTGGCATGGCTTCGTGATCGGGGGAAGCACCTGCCACTTCCTCGCCGTCCTGCTTTTCCTCGTCCCGGGAACGAACTGATTGGGGCCCTCGTCGCAACGAGGGCCGCTCAGAATCAGCGCCGGGCGGCCGCGATCTCCGCCGGAGTTGCGAGCTCGTAGCTGATCTTGCGCTCGATGATCTCGCGCAGCGCGGTGTCCTCGGCGGACAGTTTCTCCAGCGACTCGACGAGGGCACGGTTGCCCCGCTTGAGTTGTTTCACCCGGCGGGAGACGACGTTAATCAAAATGTTCGGGTCATCGATGACCAGAAGGGCGGCCGTCACGTAGTCGTCTCGCATGGTGGTGAAGGGCAGGTCGGGAACGTTGGGGAGACGGAATGTCCCGACCGCGGCGCCAGGCGTCTGCCGACCTGCAGGGATATTCCGCGGGCCCGCCGCTGGCGATGCCCAATCCCAGATCCGATTCAAAGCCATCGCCGGCCATGCGGTTGGGACGAATTGAGCCGCGGGCGTCTTGACTCGGGGAAGGGTTCGGCGAAAGAGCTGGGAGGTGAACACCGGAACACCTTCGCCCGCCTCCCGATTCTGTCTTCTGCTGTTGCTGTCGGCCGCGATGCT
>JBEIHL010000394.1:0-4468 GCA_040381375.1 Opitutaceae bacterium | reverse complement strand
GCGGCGGATGCGGCGCCGGGCGGATCGATCGAACAACTCGTCCAGGCCGGGCACGTCGTCCTGGCGGCGGAGTTGCGCGGGATTGGCGAGACGGAGACCGGCCACGATCGGCGCGACTACGGCTACGGCCGCTTCGGCCGCGACAATCAGGAGATCTTCCTCGCTTACCTGATCGGCAAGAGCTTCGTCGGCCTGCGCGTGGACGATGTGCGCCGGTGGACGCAGGTGCTCCAGGGCGGATTGCTTACCGGCCGAGCGCCTGCGGAGCTCCACCTGGTCGGGGTGGGCGAGGCGGCGATTCCGGCGCTCCACGCGGCGGCGCTGCAGGAGGCGGACTTCCGCTCCCTGACCCTGCGGAAGATGATCGCGTCGTGGGAGAGTGTCGCCGCCGCGAGCGAGACCTTCGACCAGGTCGTAAATGTCGTGCACGGCGCGTTGAAACATTATGACCTCCCGGACCTCGTGGGAATGGTTGGCCAGGAGAAAGTCACGCTCGCGGATCCGGTGGACGTGATGGGCAGGTCCCTGCCGTGATTCCCCCCTAACCACCCCGCGGCGGAGCGGGTCGGTGCAAACGGAACAGCCATGAAAGGGCGAAACGGTGTCATCGGTCTGCTGCTGGGTGGAATGTGCCTCCTGTCGGCGGGATGCGCACCGGAGGGTCCGCTTTCGCCCGACCCCGCCGTCGCCACCCGGCAGGTGAACCATCTCGTGCCGCGCGGAACCTCCGAGACGCGGGCGACCAAGGCGCTCGGTGACCGTGGTTTTGCGGTCTCGCGGCTGAGTTCCGACCACGCGCCCAATCACCTGATCATTGCATCCTGCACGCGGGGCGACCGCATGTGGCAGGTGGGCTTGATCGTGATCGATGCCCGGGTCGCCGCGACCACGGTGAACATCACGGACCTGGGGCCCGTTTCCCGCTAGTCCTACGCGGAGCCCGCCGAATCCAAGGTTCGGATACCCGGCCGGTCGGGCGGTTCCCGGCCGGCCGGACGCGGGGCGCGGGCCCAAACGGGAGTTGCCACGGCGGAGGCGCCACCCACCGTCGTTCTCATCGGAAAACGCACTGCCATGTCGAATTACCAGGTTGAGCCCGCAGGCTGGGGAAGTGGCGCTTCGATCGCCGGGCGCTGATGGGCACGCGGAGTTCGCCACGCACCGGCCGGGGTGGCGCCGCGCTCATCGGGCTGGGCGTTTTGCTCATACTTCCCGCCTACGCCCTGACCCGGGTGTCCGGGGTGATCGACTGGCGCTTCATCGTTGGGGCGTCGGTGGCGATGTCGGTTTTTGCGTTTCTGGCTTACCGCAGCGACAAGCAGCGCGCGACGACGGGGGAGTGGCGGGTGCCCGAGGCGACGCTGCAGTTGACGGCCTTGCTCGGCGGCTGGCCGGGGGCGTTTCTCGCGCAGCGCGTATACCGGCACAAGACGGCCAAGGCATCCTTCCAGTTCTTTTTCTGGGTCATCGTCGCCCTGCATCAGTACGTCGCGCTGGACTCGCTGCTGTCCTGGCGCCTCGCGCGCGAAACCGGACGCCTGATGCGGAGCCTCTGGGGCTGAAGCGCAGCCCGCGGGGCGGATCGATAGCCGGCGACCCTATTTCGCCGCCGCCACCAGCCGCTGGAATTCCTGGTATCCTGCCCAGGCGGCCCGCTGCAGGTCGGCGCGGTCCCGCGCGGAGAAGACCCGCTTGAGTGGTTGGCCGTCGCGATCCTTGTCGCGATTGGCGGCATCGAGGGTGCGGATGTCGGTGATCGTATCGAGCGCGAGCCCTTCCGGCGAGCGACCGAACAGCGCGGCTTGGAACGTGCACGCGGTCAGGTATGCCATCGTCTGGTTCAAGTGGGCGTCGTTCACGAACCGCAGCGTCAGGTCCGGGCGCACCGTCTGGCAGTGCAGCGCCACCAGCGACATCGGCACCGTCGCGGCGTCGATTTTTGCGGCCAAGGCGGCGATGAGGCGCGCCTTCGCCAGCACCGGCTCGCGATCGGGTGCGGTCTCCAGCGTCTTCGCGTGCTGCGTGTCGGGCGTGGTCTCATACAGGACGGTGCGTCCGCCCTGCGCCTTGATCAGCCCGGCAAACCGGGGCGCGTATTCGAGATAGCTGGACGCCGCGCCCTGCGTGTCGTCCCGGTACGATTGAAGCACGACGATGTCCCATTTGCGGCGCGTCCCGCGCAGCCAGCCGAGCAGTTCCTGTTGCCGGGCGATTGCCTGCTTCGCGTGGGAATCCGTCGGATTCTGCGCGATGGTCTCCTTCAGTGCCGCCAGGGTCGCCTCGACCTCCGCGGGTTTGACCGTGGTGAGGTTGACGAAATTCTGGGTCCCGAGTCGCCAGTGGTCCTTTAGCGTCCGGCCGCCGTAGATCAGGGGCGTCACCTCGAGCTTTAGCCCGGGATTGCCAGCCTCCGCCATCGCCTTGACCACGGCGGAAAGGGTGTGGCGTCCCGTGAAGCTGTTGCCGATGAAGAGGGCAGTGAGCGTCTGAGGCTCGGCGGCCGCAGCGACGCCGGGAACAATCAGCGCAAGGGACAGGGCCGCGCCGGCCGCCAGGAAGGAACGTCGGGACTGGGACGCATGCAGGGGGTGAAGCATCGCCCGACATCCCACGCGAACTCCGCGGATTTGAAAGGCGAAACCCACCCGCACCGCGACCGCCGCGCCCGTGGCTGTCGCGCCCGCGACTCGCTGTCTTGCGCATCGGGGACTGCCTGTTCGTCCCGGCGGCGGAGTCGCGCGAAGCCCTCGAGACCGTGATCGCTGCCGTAGGTTGGAGGGCGTCGCAGCGGAAACAGTGTTCAGCGGACTGACCCCGTGCCGGCGCCATCATTGAAACTCCGCCGGATGCTCTCGCCGTCGTCGAAGGTCACGTTCGGCGCATGCTGCCCCTCGTCAAAATACGTTCTCGGTCTACGCAGAACTTCCATTTCACACCCCCATTCGCTCCCGTATCGTTTCGCGGAGCGAACGACGCGCCGCCGCCGCGGCCCGGATCGCCTGCCGCAGATTCTCCAGCAACCGCGGCAGACGCCGGACCGAAACCAATTCGCTCACCGTAAGGCACCGGCGCTGGACGAACTCCGTCGCGAGTTCGCGCCCGACGTCGGGCTCCTGGAGCCGGGCGAAGATCTCCTCCTTGCTCGCGACGTAGATGCGATGCGCGCCGCGGTAGCGTGTATTGGCCACGTAGAACTGGCGCCGACGGAGCGACCGCGATGCAACTTCACCCAACACGGGCAACGACTCCTCCGCCGTACTGCCCTGCGAGCGATAGGCAGTCAGAGCTTGGCCGTAGGTCCACGCCTTGAACTCGGCCGGCAAGTGCCGGCCATCCGTCAAGACCACCTCGTCGGCAGCCGGGTTGACCCACGCCACCTGCGCCAAGTCGCCGTTGGCGAACCCATGCTCCGGATCGCGTCCGCGGATCAGCAGGCGTTCGCCAGCGGCGATGGCGAGCCGCTCAGCGCGCCCGACCTCGAACGCGCCCCGTTGCTTGCGCGAGATCACGGCCACCCGCTCCCGCTCGCCGCGCGTGCCCATTGAAGCGCTCGATCTCGTCCCAAATCGGAATCACCACGAGCGTCTCAACCTGCTCCGCGACGTTGCGCGCGCGTGGTCGGTGCAGCGGCAGGAAGCGCACCCCGCCGGCCGCAACGTGCGCGCCTTCGATCGCGCTCAACACCGTAGTCTTGCCCGTACCCGCGTCCCCCACGAGCGGGCTCAGGAAATCGCGGCTTCGCAGCAGTTGTTTGGCGGCATGCCTCTGGCCACGGGTCAGCGTCCCTGGCGGGAGGTTGGACGCGCCGAGCCGCACGCGCGTATTGCGACCCTCCTGAACGCGACGAACAGTCGCCGCCTCCTCGAGTTTGATTGAGCGCAACGTCATCTCGCCATTCCCGCGGAGCACGTCGGGATGGGTCTCGAGCGCGAACCGCACCGAGCGCCAGTCGCTGATCTCCGGATGGAGTTCGAGCGCCGCACCCAACCCCTCACCCTCGCGCGCGACGCTGTGGCGCTCGAAGACGTGGCGAATCGCCGCCTCCACCACGCGCACCGCCTGAGCTTGCGAAACCGTGATTTCCACGCGGGGCGCCAGGCTCATCGTCTCGCGCACGAGCGCGTCGAGGCGTTGCGCCTCGTCCGGTGTCAATTCGGCACGCTGACGCGCCCGCACCTCCGCCGTCGTGACCTCACTCAGTTTCTTCCCGCGCGACTCGCGCACCAACGCCTCGAACGGCGCATCCGTCACCGTGCCTTCGAGCCCGAGCCTCGCTGCCGCTTGCCCAAACCGCTCGCCGCGAACCTGCCGCTCGCCCAGGAAATACCCCACACGACCATGGTGGATCAAGATTGACTGAGCGGACGGGGTTGACTGCGTCCGGCGCGCGTCTCTGCTGTCGGCATGGGCGATGCCTCACGCTACGACGACGAGATTGTCATTTCCTGGCCGGAACTGCACCGCGATG
>JBEIHL010000393.1:0-4488 GCA_040381375.1 Opitutaceae bacterium | reverse complement strand
GCGGCCATCGCGGACTACAACCGGCGGGAACGTCGGTTCGGCCAGATCAGCGAGCAGGTGAAGGCGGCCGCCGCCAAGTGACCCGGTCCGACGTCACATGGGCAAACGCATCTTCTCCACCGTCCTCCTTTGGCTGATCCTCGGATCCGCGCTCTGGTTCTTCCGCACCAACGGCGCCCTGGTCCTGATCACGCTCATCTCGGTTCTCACCCTGCGCGAATTCTACCTGCTGATGCACGCGTCGGGCTACGACCCGTTCGACAAGTTCGGCATGGTGTTCGGCGGGCTGATCACGCTGGGACCGTGGCTCCAAGTGCAGTTCGGCTGGCCGCCGACCCTTTTGCTGCCGCTCGCCGTGATCGTGTTCGCGGTGCGGTTGCTCGGGGAACGCACGCCGGAAACGCGCGTGGAGTCGCTCGCGTCGACGCTCTTCGGCCTCGTTTACATCGCGGTCATGCTGCAGTATCTGGTGGCGATCATCACGCCGGTGCCCAACGACACCGTCTCGCCCACCGGCCGGCTGCTCCTCTGCCTCTGGATCGTCGCGGTCGCCAAGTTCTGCGACACCGGCGCGCTGCTCACCGGCATGGCCATTGGCCGCCACAAAATGTCGCCGCAAATCAGTCCGAAGAAAACCTGGGAAGGGGCGATCGGCGGGGTGCTGATTTCGATGGGCGTCGGCGCCCTCGTCGCCTGGCTGGCCCGCAGCCATTTCCCCCCGCACATGACGCCGCTCATGGCGGCGCTGTTCGCCGCCCCGATCGCGGTGCTCGGCATCGTCGCCGACCTGGTCGAATCGGTCCTCAAGCGCCGCGCCAACATCAAGGACTCCGGCCGGACGATTCCCGGCATCGGCGGCATGTTCGACCTCAGCGACAGCCTCATCCTGGCGGCGCCGGTTGGGTATTTTCTGTTCCGTCTGCCTTGATCCCCGTGGGAGCCTCCAATCCTCTCCGGAAGAAACGCGTCGTCCTGCTGGGCGCCACCGGCTCCATCGGCGAAAACACGCTCCGGGTCCTCGCCGCCCATCGCGACCGCCTCGAGCTCGTCGGCATCGCCGCGCGGGCGAACTGGGAAAAACTCGCGGCCATCGCGGGCCAGTTCGGCGTGCGTGAGGTCGGCTTGTTCGAACCCGACGCTTGCGCGGCGGCCCGGGCTCACCCCGCGGCATTTCCGCCCGGCACCCGCGTGCACGGCGGACTCGAGGGACTCAACGCCCTGTCCCGGCTCCCGGAAGCGGACATCGTGCTCGTCGCGGTCGTCGGGACGACCGGCCTCGAGCCCGCCCTCGCCGCTCTCGCCGCCGGCAAGGACCTCGCCCTGGCGTCGAAGGAAATCCTCGTGCTCGCCGGCAAGTTCGTCATGGCCGAGGCCCGCCGCCATGGCGGCCGGCTGCTGCCGGTCGACAGCGAGCACAACGCCGTCTTTCAGTGCCTCGAAGGCCATCGTTCCGCCGCCGGGACCGCAGACGCGGCCGCGGGGGTGCGTCGCGTCGTGCTCACGGCGAGCGGAGGAGCGTTTCGCGACTGGCCCGTGGAACGGCTGGCCGCCGCCACGCCCGCGGACGCCCTCAAGCACCCGAACTGGGCCATGGGACCCAAGATCACCGTCGACTCCGCGACCCTCGCCAACAAGGGCCTCGAACTCATCGAGGCGCAGTGGCTTTTCGGTCTCCGGCCCGGACAATGCGAAGCCATCCTGCACCCGCAGAGCATCGTGCACTGCCTGGTGGAATTCACCGACGGCACCATGCTCGCCCAGCTTTGCCCGCCGTCGATGACGTTTCCCATCCAGCATGCGCTGCTTCATCCGGAACGCGCCCCGGGAGCGGACGCCGGGCTCGATCTGTCCCGGCTGCTTAACTTGGAGTTTCGCCCCGTCGACGAGGCACGCTTCCCGATGCTGCAGCTCGCGAAGGCCGCCATGACCGCCGGCGGGGTGGCACCCGCGATCTACAATGCGGCCAACGAAATCGCCGTCGCCGCCTTCCTGGCGGGCCGGATTCCCTTCCTTGCGATTCCGCAAGTGGTCGAACATACTCTCGCCACCATCCGAAACTTTGAACCCGACGTTCTCTCCGCTGTCGTGGCGATCGACGCCGAATCCCGGCGCGTCGCTGGCGGGCACCTGCAAACCTTTTCCTCGTAACGCGAGCTGACCAACGTGGCCTTTGATCTCCTGTCGTCGCTGTTATCCAACCTCTGGGTTTTCTTCCTGGTGGTCGTGCTTTTTGGCGGTTCGATCTTCGTCCACGAACTCGGACACTTTCTAGCCGCCCGGCGCCGCGGCGCCGTCGTCGAGCGCTTTTCGATCGGTTTCGGCCCGCCCATCTTCAAGTGGCGCGGCAAGGACGGCGTCGAGTACCGGCTCTCCTGGTTCCCGCTCGGCGGCTATGTGCTCCTGCCGCAGCTCGCCGACCTCGGCGCCGTCGAGGGCCAGAGCGAATTGGATCCGACCCGGCTTCCGCCCGTGAGCTACGCGACCAAGATGATCGTCTTCGTCGCCGGCGCCGCCTTCAATATCCTGTTCGCCTTCGCGCTCGCCTGCATCGTCTGGGTCATCGGCCAGCCCGCCGCGAACGGCTTCACCTCCACCACGATCGCGGAGATCGCCCCGACGATCAAAGACTCTTCCGGCCAGGACGTCGTCAGCCCGGCCGTGAAAGCCGGCCTCAAGCCCGGCGACGTCATTATGAAGGTCGACGGCGCCGCCGTGGAGAGCTTCGCCGACATCGTCGAGCGCCTCGCGCTGAGCAGCGGATGGACGAACAGTGGCGAACGTCGGACGACGTTCACCATCAAGCGCGGCGCCGAGCAGCTCGACGTCCCGATCCAGCCGGTGCTGAGCGGCGACGAAAACGTGCGCAAGGTCGGCTTCACCACCGTGGCCAAGCTCTACGTCGGCCCGACCACCCCGAACTCCCCGGCCGCCAAGGTCGACTTGCGACCGGGCGACCAGATCACCGCCATCAACGGCGCGCCGGTCCTCACGCCCACGCATTTGTTCGACGCTTTCCGCAAGGGCCTGGGCCAACCGATGCAGATTAATGTGGCGCGCGGAGCCGAGACCCCGACCGTCACCCTCGAACCCGCCGCCAAGATCGCCGACCTCGGGCTCGCCGGGATCAATTCCGGACTGACCGTCACGCACCCGAATCCGTTCGTGCAGATTCAGGACAGCATCGTAAAGACGTTCCGCACGCTGTGGGCCCTGGTGAATCCGCGCTCGGACATCAACGCCTCCCACCTCAGCGGCCCCATCGGGATCATCGACAACTTCATCGCCGTCTCGCGCGCCGGGCTGCCGCTCGCGCTCTGGTTCACGATCCTCGTCAACGTGAACCTCGCGATCTTCAATCTGCTGCCGATGCCCGTCCTCGACGGCGGCCAGATGCTGTTCGCCACCATCGGCCGGCTTCGGGGCCGGCCGCTGCCGGTAAATTTCATCATGACCGCGCAGAGCGTCTTCATCGTGCTGCTGTTTTCGATGGTGCTTTACGTGAGCGTATTCGATGTCCGCCGGATCGTCCGCGACGCCAAGGCCGTGCGCGCCGTCGAGGCGCCCGCCGCGCCCGCGCCCACCCCGGCGGCTCCGGCGCCCGCGAAGTAATCCATTCCGCAGTTGGCCGCGGTGAGGGGAGGCGTCTAGGCTTCTCCTCCACCATGTCCTACTGCGCCTCCCGCTTCCGCACCGTCCGCCGGCCCACCCTCGAGGTAATGGTCGGGTCCGTCGGCGTCGGCGGCTCGAACCCGATCCGGCTCCAGTCGATGACGACGAGCGACACGCAGGATGTCGCCGCCACCGTGCGGCAGTCGATCGCGCTCGCGGAGGTCGGCTGCGAAATCGTCCGCATCACCGCCCCGAACGTCGCCGCGGCCCGCTGCCTGCGGGACATCCGCGCGCAGTTCAGCGCCGCCGGTTTCGGCCACGTGCCGCTCGTGGCGGACATCCATTTCCTGCCGTCCGCCGCCATGGAGGCCGTCGAGCACGTCGAGAAGGTCCGGGTCAATCCCGGCAATTACGCCGACAAGAAGAAATTCGCGGTCCGCGAGTATTCGGATTCCGACTACAACACCGAGCTGGAGCGCCTGCACGACTCGTTTTCCCCGCTGGTCAAACGCTGCCGCGAGCTCGGCCGCGCCCTCCGCGTGGGCACGAACCACGGGTCACTCAGCGACCGCATCATGAACCGGTACGGCGACACGCCGCTCGGCATGGTCGAGAGTGCGCTCGAGTTCCTGCGCATCGCGGAGTCGCACTCGTACCGCGCCCTCATCCTGTCGATGAAGGCGTCGAATCCCAAGGTGATGATCCAGGCGTACCGGCTGCTGGTCGAGCGCATGGACCGGGAGAACATGCGCTACCCGCTGCACCTGGGCGTCACGGAGGCCGGCGACGGCGAAGACGGCCGGATCAAGAGCGCCATCGGCATCGGCTCGCTCCTGCTCGACGGCCTCGGGGACACGATCCGCGTCTCGCTCACCGAGG
>JBEIHL010000392.1:0-4516 GCA_040381375.1 Opitutaceae bacterium | reverse complement strand
GGTGTACCGATGCCGCGACGTTTCAGCGCGCCAAGCAACTAGCCGTGGCTGGTCTCGTTTTGAACCTCCTTCTCTGGCTCGTCGCGTTTATCACCATCGGCGGGGAGTGGTTCCTGATGTGGCAATCTTCCCGGTGGAACGGCCTGGGGACCGCCTCCCGGATGTTCACGATTGTCGCCCTCGTGGTCCTGTTCCTGAATACGCGCGACGACGAACTCGCGTCGGCCAAATGAACGCCAAGCCCGGCTCGCGCTAGCGCCCTTGGTCCGTAGCGACCCGCAGGCTTACCCTCTCGCAAATCCGACATGCAACTGGCGGACCCGCGGCCTGAACCCGTCTAACGCGCCCCCACTCCCCCTTCGCAGCGCCGCATAGCGGCTTCGTTCAACAGGCTGACGCTCGTGGCGCGCCCCGCGGTTAACCGGATCGCATTCACAATTCACAGCCTGCCCCCTTCGGTCTGACCCCATCTGGACCGAGCCCGAAACCGACGCTATCGACTCAAGTGGGGGCAACCTTTGGAACGCCGCCCAAGCCTAAATCCCACGGCCAAAACCTCTTTACTACCTCGGCGCCGGCCCCGAAATTCCCGCCGAGTTTGCGTGCGTACCCCTTTCGCGCGTCGCCCTCTCCCCTATGCAAGTCTCCCGCCGGCTATCTATCCTCCTGGCTACATTTCTTGCCCTGCTGGGCCCCATTTTTGGGTCCCTTCACGCGGCGGGGACCGCGGGGCTGATAACGGGCGTGGTGGTCAACGACGCCACCGGCGACCTGCTGGCCGGTGCCCGGGTCCAACTGGTCAACACCCTTAACGAGACCAACAGCGAACGCGGCGGCAGCTTTGTCCTCATGGCCCCCGCCGGCGACCAAACGCTGGTCGTGTCGTTTGCGGGCCTCGAGACCAAGCGCGTGCCCGTCACGGTGCCCGCGACCGGACCCATCGCCGTCGAAGTGCGGCTCACCGCGCGAATCTACACGCTCGATAAAGTGACCGTCAGCGGCCTGCGGGAAGGTCAGGCCCTGGCGCTGCAATTACAGAGTCAGGCTGAGAACGCCAAAACCGTCGCCGCCACCGACACCTTCGGCAATCCAGCCGCCAATCCCGGCGAGCTACTGATGCGGCTGCCCGGCGTCGCCGTGAATTTCGTCTCCGGCGAGGCGGTGGAAATTTTCATGCGAGGCATGGGCACCAGCTTCATTTCGCTCATGAGCGACGGCAACAACCTCGCCTCCTCGGTCGGCACGTCGTCCAGTCGCGATTTCCAGCTCACCGCACTCGACACCGGCAATATCGAGTCGGCGGAAATCGTGCGCGCTCCGACTCCCGACATGCCCGCCAATGCGATCGCCGGTTATCTGAATTTGATTTCGCGTCGCGGCTTTGATCGCCGGGGCCGCCGGCTTGATCTCACCGTCGGCACGCGCTGGACCGATCTCTATGGCAACGAGAGCCCCGCGAAGGATCGCGCCCAGCTGGATCTCGTCACGCTCAACTACTCGGACGTCGTGGACGCCTTGGGCGGCCGGCGCAATCTCGGCATCGCGTTCAACGTGAGCCACCGTTCGGCGCCGACCTTAACCGACGCAGTGGGTGGCATCGGTGCCGCCGCCGCCGGCGCCGGCTACGTCATGCCCACGGCCGCCAATGGCCTCACGTCCCCGCTCCTCCGCGCGATCGGTTCCGGGGAAACGTATGCCCCGACCCACAAGCAGAACGTCGGGCTTAACCTCGACTACAAGCTCAGCGAACGGTCGTACCTTTATCTCAAAAACACGCTCAACCGCAACGGCACGCCCGAGGAATCCAGTGTGTACCGGTGGTCGGCGTCGACCAGCGCCGCGGTGGCGAGTTTCGCACCTGGCAGCACGTATGAATTCCAACGCGCCCTGCCGATCGCGACGTCACGCTCCGAGGTGTTTTCCCAGCAGTCGCGAAAGAAGGCCACCACCTACGCCGTCTCCGGCGGACTCGAGCACCGGCTCGCCGGCGGTGCGGGTATTTTCACGTTCGACGCCAGCTATTCGCGCGCCACCACGTGGTATCCGATCAATGCGGATCTCACCGCGGATGTCACCGGCATCGGCTGGGAGATCGATCGTCGCGGACAACCCGCCTGGTACCCCGCGTTCACGCAAACCGCCGGGCCTTCCATGTACGATCCCGACAGCTACTCGCCCCGGACGTACATTCGCCGGAGCTACCGCGCGCCTGCGGAAAAACTCGGGGTGCGCGTCGACCTCCGGCGCAACGTCAACGTCGCCGTTCCCGCCTACTGGAAAATGGGACTCCGGCACGAACGCGACCGCCGCGAGCAAAACACGGACGTGCAAAATTCCACCTACGCCGGCCCCCGCGGCATCGCGCCCTTTGTCGGCGCCCAGTTCAAGCAGGCGGCCGGCCATTATGGCCCCTTTCCCTTTCTGCTCGCTCCCGGTTCCGGTGGCGCCCAGGACCTCGCGGCCCGACCGGAGCTCTGGACGCAAACCGCCGCCGACGCGTACAACAGCGTCACGGCCACGTTGCAGGGGGATGCGGATTTCAGCGAGACAGTGAATGCCGGTTATGTGATGGGCGGAGTGAAACTCGGGGTCGTGCGGCTGCTCGGGGGCGTGCGTGTCGAGCAAACGGAAAACGAAGGCACCGCCTATTTGCGCAAAACCTCTGTGGCGGCGGGCACCACCTCGCTCCCGGCGCTGCCACCCGCCCAAAACGCCGCCCGGGCGCTGGCGCAATTTGCCGACGGGCGCTCCACCTCGGGCGGGGAGTACGTGAAGGTTTTTCCCGGCCTGCACGCGGTGTTGGAGCCGTGGCGCCGCTTTCAAGTGCGCGCGAGTTATAATCTTTCGATCACCCGGCCCGCGGTGGGCAGTCTGCTGCCGACGACGAACGTCAACGAGGACACGCGGATCATCACGACGGGCAATCCCCAGCTCCGGCCGTACACCTCGGACAACTTCGAAGTCGCCGTGCAGCGTTATTTTGAACCGATCGGACTGCTCGAGGTAAGCGCATTTCTGAAGGAGATCTCCAATTACACCCGCACGATTGACGGCGTGGTGCCCGAGGGCGCCGACAACGGCTTCGAGGGCCAGTTCACTGGCTTCACGCTGCGCCGCCAGCAAAACACCGGCGGGGCGCGCATCCGCGGCGTCGAGGTGAGCTACCAGCAACAGTACACGTTTCTGCCGGGGCCGTGGCGCGGCCTCGGCTCCTTTGCCAACTTCAGCTACACGCAGGCGGAGGGAAATTTCGGCGACACGACCTTTCGCCGCCAATTGGCCAACCAGCGGCCGCGCACCGCCAATGCCGGACTCTCCTACGTCGGCTTCGGCGCCCAAGTGCGGCTGCTCGCGAACTGGAACGACCGCTACTACCGTAGTGGCGAAGGCACTACGTCCGTTTACAGCGACCCGCGCCTCATGGTGGATTTCAAGGCTCAGCTGCGGCTCAGTCGCCGTGTCGAGATCTACCTAGACGTCCTTAATCTCACCAACGAGTTCAACGTCACATTCGTGCGCGAAGGCGGACTCAAATACAACGCCCAGAAGCAGGGCACGCTCTACGCCACGGGGGTGAAACTGACGTACTGACGCGTCTTGCCGAGGCAGTGGTCCCGCCGAAATCGCCGGTGGGACCTTTTAGTGCAGCCGATCCTGAGCTACGGCGCTACGGACTGGACCGAATGCGCGCGGCGACGTGAACGGGCTCAATCCGAGGGCCATTCCAGGCACAACAGCGATAACAGGGTTCCGTGCACAAGCGACTTGTCATCGCAATCTGGGTAGCGTGCGCGCAGGCCGCTCTACGCGTGAACCAACCCCCGACAGATCCGCAACCGGTTCAAAACGTCGAGACCGTGCATTGGTTCCGCGATGAAGTTTATCCGCTCGATTCGGCGCTGAAGGCGTACCTGCGGCGCACCTTTCCGCCGGTCCATGATTTCGAGGATTTGGTGCAGGAATCGTATCTGCGGATCTGGAAGGCCCGACTCTTGCGCCCGATCGCCTCGACGCGCTCGTTTCTCCTCCAAGTGGCGCGGCACGCGGCAATCAGCGGACAGACTCTCTGCGTGCGCCCCCTCCAGCTGGATTGCCCGGAGATTGCATCTCGAAAATCTGAATACGCTTCGCTCCAATGTTGGAAGATGGCAGCGACTGCATCATGCCCTGGCCTGACCCCGTAGGTTTGTCCGGAGTTTCCATCCAAGTGACGAACTGCCCGACCCACCGACGACGAAGGATCAGCCGGACGTCACCGCCACGCCCCAAAAGCTGGCGCCTTCGCCGAGTTCAGGGTAGGGAATCCGATGGTGCCTCCGGCGCAACCGATCGCCCGCCAGCAAACCCATGCGAACCTTCCCTGCTTTCTTCCCCAGCCTCGCCGCGTGCTGCCTCCTGAGCTTTTCGCCTGCGGCATCCGCCCAGGATCTCGCGCCAGCTTTTCAGATGGTGGCGCAAGCGGTGTCAGACGGGAGGCTCCCGGGAGCCACGCTGCTGGTCATGCGCCATGGGACGG
>JBEIHL010000391.1:0-4520 GCA_040381375.1 Opitutaceae bacterium | reverse complement strand
CTGCGCGAGCTGGGCATTGATGTTGTCGAGCTCCTGCTGCGAAACGAGGTTCTTCTCGAACAGTTCCGACGTGCGCTTGGAGTTAATCTTGAGCAGTTGGTTGTTTGCCTCGACCGACGCGAGATCGGCCTCGGCCTGGCGCAGCCGCTGAATCGGCGTGGCCTCGTCGATGCGGGCCAGAACGTCACCCTGTTTGACGATGGAATTGTAGTCGACCAGCACTTCCTTGATCTGGCCGGAAACCTGGGCGCCGATGTCCACCGTCACGACCGGCTGCAGATCGCCGGTGGCCGTCACCGCCTGCGTGATGTCGCCCCGCGCAATCTTCGTCAGTTGAAACTCAGGCGCCTTCTCGGTCTTGTTGCGAAAGTAGTACCAACCGCCGCCGGCGGCCCCGGCAATGACGATCAGGAAGACAATTAGACCACCGTAGCTTTTCGATTTGGCCATGACGTAAGAGGAGGGGAAGTAGAAGGAAGAGGAAAGGAATTGGCCACCATCGCAAATGAAACCCGGTGAATGAAAGCCGGACGAGCGATCGGGGTGCGGTTCGCAAAGACGCAGGCCTGGGGGAAAGGTGACGGTTATTTGGGGACGGGAGCGCTTTGCACGGGAACGCCCGATGGGACGCGCCTGCCCCACGTGGAGCAAGCCAACAGATGCGGCCTAAAGACGACAAGATTCGGGACCGTCCGGCCATTGGCCTCCCTTCCATCTGAGCGGAGTGATGCAATTGGCTTTCAGATCTTCGATGAAGACGAAAACCCCGAAAGGTGGACCGGTTTGTCCTCAAGCCGCTACGGAGGGATCAGTCGAACGTCAGCCGCTTGGGGACAAGCGGCTCCACCCCGTCCGCATTGTTGGCTAAAGGGGCCCTCCCCCCGCCTACAGCAAGGTCTACGGCACTTCGTACACTTCGACCAGCGCGACGCCGGTCGTGCTGCCGACGCCGCTTACCTGGGCGGTGTAGCTGCCGGGAGCGAGCGTGACGAGGATCGCGGCGTCGCGGCTGTCGGCCGGCAGCGCGAACGCGGCGACGGCGCTGAACGCGGTGGTCAGCACCGCCGTCCCGCCCCAGTCGTCGTTTTCCAGGATGCGATTGGCGCCGGAGTAAAGTTCGAGTCGCGGGTTTGCCAAGGCGCCCGGCACGTTGAAGGTCGCGAGGGTCGGGCCGATGGCGCGGATCAGAACGGTCCGGTTCGTCGAACCAGTGATGGAAAAGCCCGCGATCAGGATGTCGTCGCCGGTGCCGACCCGGGTGCGGGCGGACACGTTGGTCAGCCGGGGCGTACTCACGGTGAAGGTCGCGGACGCCGTGGCGTCGTAAATCTCCGCCAGCGCCACGCCCGTGCTGCCGGCGTTGCCCGTGATGGCCACGGTGTAGCTGCCAGGGCTGGTGTTCGGATTGTAGGTGGCGGCGTCCTTGGAGTTCGGGACGCTGAAGGCAAACGCGCCGACCTGACCGGCCACGGTGGAGATCTGGAGGTTGCCCGCCCAATCGTCATTTTCCTGGATCCGGTTCTGGCCGGAGAAAATCTCGAGCTTGGGATCGGCGAGCACGCCGCTGACGTTGAAGGCCGACAGGGTCGGGCCGACGCCGCGGATCAGCACGGGTTTGTTGCCGGACGGGCTGCCGCCGCCGATGGCGAAGCCGACGATAAGCGTGTTGTCACCGGTGCCGGCCTGGGACCGGATGGCGAGGTTGGTGATGCGTCCGGTGGCCAGTGCCGGGGAAATGACCAAGGCGGCGGGAGCGCTGGTGATGGAGCCGGCCGAGTTGCTTACGACGACCGAGTAGTTGCCGAGCGCGGCGGTGTTGGCGGAGGCGATGACGTACGTCGCGCCGGTCGCACCCGCGATGGGCACGTCGTTACGGCGCCATTGGAACAAAAGGCCGCCCCCCGTCGCGCTGACCGAGAATTCCACCCGGGTATTGGGCGGCACCGTCTGGGCGACCGGCGGAGTCACAATGGCCGGCTGGTTGTCGAGCGCGCCCCGCGCGATCAGGTGATTGTCGCGCACGGCGACGTAGATCGTGCCCGCGGAGTCGACGGCCAGTCCGATGGGAGATGCGAAGCGCGCCTGCGTGGTGTTGCCCTCGGCGTGACCCGCGCTGCCCGCGACGCCGCCGATCGTGGAGACCACGCCCGAAGGCGTGATCCGGCGAATGGTGTGGTTGCCGGTATCGGCGACGTAGAGCGTGCCGCCCCCGTCGACGGCGACGCCCCATGGCGTGTTGAACCGGGCGCCGGTGCCGCTGCCGTCATTGCTGCCGCTGAAGCCGCCCAGGCCGGCGACCGTGGTGACAATGCCGTCGGGTGAGATCCGGCGGATGGTGTGATTGCTCGAGTCGGTTACGTAGAGGTTGTTGTTGCGGTCGATCGCAAGCCCGCGGGGGCGGTTGAAACGGGCCGCATTGCCGACGCCATCCGTGGTGCCGACCTGCCCGGCGGTCCCGGCGATCGTCGTGACCGCGGATGCGAGGGTGACCTTGCGGATGGTGTGATTGGCGGTGTCGGCGATGAATGTATTCTGATTGCTGTCCACCACGATGCCGGTCGGCTGGGAGAAGCGGGCGCTTTCCAGGAACGCGTCGATGGAACCCGAGAGTCCGGTCGAACCGCCGGCGGTGGCCACCTCCCGAGTCGCGGTCACGAAACGCAGCGTGTGCGAGTTCACTTCGGTGATCAGCAGCGTGCCGTTGCTCGCGGCGAAAATGCCCGTCGGGGCCACGAAGCGGGCGAGGGTCGCGACGCCGTCGATGTAGAGGTTGGCGCCGGGCACGCCGACGTACGTCGTCACGATCCCCGCCGGCGAAATCCGCCGGATCGTGCCGTTGCCGGTATCGGTGACGAACACGTTGCTGCCCGGATCCAGCGCCAGATAGTTCGGTTGATTGAAGCGTGCCGCGGTTCCGAGGCCGTCCGCGCTGCCCGCTGTCGTCGCACCGGCAAAGACCGTCCACGAGTGCGTTTGCGCCCAGACACGACCGGCTCCGAGCGTCAACAGGCAGGCGAGAAAGAGAGTCAGGGATTTCATGGCGGGACGGAATTCAGGGGACCTCGTAAATTTCGACGAGCGCGATGCCGGTGGCGGAGGCGGCGCCGCTGACCTGGGCCGTGTAGGAGCCGGGCTCCAGGTCGACCAGCAGGGCGGCGTCCAGGCTGGTGGCACTCAGGAAGTTGAACGCTCCGACTTGGGTGAAGGCCGCGGTCAATGCGGCCTGGCCGCTCCAGTCGTCGTTGCTCTGCCGCAGCGTGCTGCCGCGGTAAAGCTCGAGGCGCGGATTCGCGAGCACGCCGGTCACGCCGAAGGCTCCGAGCGACGGACCGACGGCGCGAATCAGCACGCGTTTCGGCACGTTGCCGGAAATCGAAAATCCGGCGATCAGGATGCCGCCGCCGGTGCCGACCTGGGCGCGGGCCGAGACGTTGACCAGCCGCGCCCCGTCGGCCGGCGTGGGATCGTAGAGTTCGGCCAACGCGATGCCGGTGCCCGTCGCGCCGGAAATCCGGGCCGTGTAGCTGCCGGCCGTCAGGGTGCGCAACAACGCCGCATCCAGCGAGTCGGCGCGCAGGGCAAAGGCGCCCGCGACGGAAAACGCCCCGGCCATCGCCGTGGCGGTGGTGCCGCCCGAGGTCACCGGCAGGGTGTCAGTCGCCCAGTTGTCGTTTGCGCTCAGCAAGGCCGAGCTGGCGGAGTAGAGTTGCAGGCGCGGATCAGCGAGCGTGTTCGCCACGCCGAAATCCGCGAGCGTCGGACCGATCGCCCGCAGCAGGATCTCCTTGCCCGGGGTGCCGCCGAGCACGAAGCCAACGGTCAGTACTTGGTCGTCGTTGCCGGCGGTCGTGCGCACCGAGAGATTCGTCAGCCGGCCGCGCCGCAGCGCCTCGACCGTGATCGTGGCCGGGGCCGAAGTGACGCTGCCCAGCGCATCGCTCACGGTCACGTTGTACGCGCCCGCGGTGGCGGTAGTGACTTCGCCGATACTGAGCGCGGGGCCCGTCGCCCCGGCGATGACGGCGCCGTCCTTGCGCCACTCGTAACGCAGCGTGCCCTCGCCGGTGGCGACGACCGCGAGGGTGAGCGGGGCGCCGAGCGCGGCGACCTGAGTCTGGGGGGCGGATCCGATGCGCAGGACGTCGAGACGGGCCTGCCCGGTGCGCTGGGGATTCTGGCGATATTGCGACCAGGGCGACGCCGCCGCCGCGCCGACGTCGAAAACGTAGAGCCGTTTGTCGTTGCTGCCGACATACAGTTTGCCGTCGGCGAGCGCCGGCGAGGAGCGGACGATCCCGCCGGTGGCCCAGGTGCGGCGCAGGGTGCCATTGGCATTCACCGCGTAGACGAGTCCATCGTAGACTCCGATATAGATGACGCCGTTGGCATCGACGGCCGGCGAACTCGCCCGCACTTCGTTGCCGAGCTTGAATGTCCAACGCGCCTCCCCGGTCGCGGTGTCGACCGCATGCAGCACCCCGTCGTAGCCCGCGAAATAAACCGTGCCACCGCCTGGGCTG
>JBEIHL010000390.1:0-4523 GCA_040381375.1 Opitutaceae bacterium | reverse complement strand
GACAGCCCCCGCATCGGCCCGGCGGATACGCTGCCCGGCGGCGTTGCGGGCAAAGCTGCCATCCGCGTTGCGGGCCCACACCGCCGCCGGATCGTTGAGCAGGCCGCGGCCGTAATTCGTGGTGCGCTCGTAGCGCAAGCCGCCGAGGACGTTGAGCCGGTTGTTGAACAGCCTCATCTCGGCCTGCGCGTAAAGCGCGTCGACGCCCTCCTCGAAGTAGAGCGAGTTGGTGCGGCGGCCGGACTCCATCGCGATCGCCTGCGCCGGTGTGACGGTGAAGAGGTTCGGGTTGCGCTGGTAGGCCTGGTACGCGAGATGCGGCGATGAGTAGGCCACGCCCTTGCCGGCCGGCGGATTGCGTTCGATGCCGGTGATGATCGGCTCCTTGATCTTGCCGTAGATCACCGCGGTGAACGCCGAGGCCGAGAGATCGCCGTTGATGCCGTTGTAGGTGTAGTTGCGCGTGAAGTTCTGGAGCTCACGTTGCTGCGCCCGGCCCGCCCAGCCCAATTGCACCGAGGCGGGGAAACTCAGGAAGCCGAGCCGCCGCTTCACGTTGACGTGGCCGGCCACCATCTTGTCCACCAACGACCGGCGGCCACCCGAAACCCCGGTGATATTGTAGTTGTTGATGTCGTAGATGTCGAAGCGCTCGTTGGTATTCGTGAAGACTTCCGCGCGGCCCGGCCCGAGCTCGTTGATGTCGAGGAACGACACGCGCACCGGCACCTTCGCGGACGTGGTGAAGCCGCCGAAATAACCTTCTTCCTCACGCGTCGTCCACGATTTGGCCTTCGAGGCCGTGAACAGCGCGTCCGCCCGCCAGTTGGCATTGTCGAAGCGATACGTGAGATTGCCCGAACTCAGCCACTGGTGCCGCGTGTTGAATCCGGCCGTCTGCCCGACGCTCCCGCGCCCCGTCGCGCCGATCGAAAAATCCGGGCCGAACCGCAGCGCCGTGCCGCCGGCGACCGAGGGCGTGGCGTTCGTGCCGACATTGCCCTGGTAATTGTAGTTCAGCGAGTCGAGGTTGAAGTAGGACTGCTGGTAGCTCAGCGAGAGGATCGAGTGCCGCGTCACCCGCCAGTCGATCTTCGCGCTCGCGGAATCGCGCGTGCGGAACTGCGTCGTGATCTGCGTCTGCAACTGGCGCAGGTACGGATTGCTGAACGACGCACCCGTGCCGGCCGCGAGCGCCTCGTAGGTGCGGATCGGGGCGTTGTAGGGCACGTTACCCATGTAGTGGAGCAGCGCGAGGGTGACGCCGAAGTTCTTCGTGACGGGGAAGACGAGTTCGACGTTGGCACTCGGCCGAACGAGGTAGGTGTAAGTTTCATCGGCGCGCGGCTGCTTGCTGAGTTTCAAGTGCCGCTGGCTCGCGGTTAGATTGACGTTGTAGCGCACCTCGCGCCGGCTGCGCTCGAACGCGCTCTTGCTGACCATGTTCACGGAACCGGAAACGGAGTCCGCGGGCGTCGCGGGCGTCGGCACCTTGGTGACCTCGACGCGGGAGATATTGTTGATGGAAATCTGCTCCAACGTGAACGTCCGGTCGCCGCCCGAATTTGCCATCGGCGCGCCGTCGTTCGTCACCAGCGTCATGCTCGAGTCGAAGCCGCGCACCGAAATCCCGCCCGGCTCGAACGCGCCGCCGCCGGTGTCGATGCCCGGGACGAATTTCAGAAACTCGCCGATGTTGCCGCCCATGACCTCGCCGTGCGCGTCGGTCGAGACCACGTTCTTGATGTTGGGCGCGAAGCGCTGGTCGTTGATCGCGATGCTGGAACCGTCCGTATCCTTGGACGCGGCCACGGTGAAGGCGTCGAGCTTCACCGTCGGATCCTGCGCGGCGTACAGCGACGCGTTGTTCAGGCCGACGTCGCGCGTCACCGCCCCGTCCGCCGGCACGCTCACCGCCAGGACCTTTACATCGAGTCCCGTATAAAAAACCTCCAGGGCGATCGACCCGGCCGGAACGTTGGGCAGGCGAAACTGGCCGTACTCATCGGTCAGGACCACGAGATTGGTGCCTTTCACCCCGACGCGGGCGTTGTGGAGGTAGCGACCGGTGACCTCATTCTGCACGCGTCCCTCAATCGTGCCGGTTGACCCAGACTGGGCCTGAACCGCCAGACCCAGAACAACAGAAAGCAACAGCGTGAGACACACGCGCGACAGCCGATCGATGCAAAGCCAGGGTCGAATGTTCATGGGTAACAGGTTCCTAGAGCGCCCGCCGCACCGAAACGGCACCGCCAGGCAGGAGTGGGAAAGGCACGCTCGCGCCGACGCTCGAAACGCGGGCGCCTAGTGTCAATGATAAACTGTCGACAGTTTTCTTTGATTGACAGTCTCCGTCACGCCCGTTCTGTGGACTCGATGGCCTTGGCAGCAATTCGTTCGGTATCAATCCGTCATGCGGTGGCGGATGCGATTCGCGCCGCGCTCCGCGAAGGGAATTTCAAGCTGGGTGAAAACCTGAGCGAAGTGGCTCTTGCGACGAAGTTTGAGGTGAGCCGCGGACCGATCCGAGAAGCGCTGCTGGTCCTGGTTGAGGAAGGGTTGCTCACCCATTCGCCGAACCGCGGCTTTTCGGTCATCGATCTCACGCCCGACGACTGCACGCATATCGCCGAACTGCGTCTCCTGCTGGAAACCCGGGCGCTGGAACGGGGACGCGACCGGATCGTGCTGGCCGACCTGGAACGCCTGGCCGACATGAAGACGGAACTGGTCGGGTTGTTCCGCGACAGCGAACGTCCGGCGCGGGACGCCTTGGAAATCGCATTTCACGGTTACGTCTGGGAACTGAGCGGCAATCCGTGGCTCGTGGACGCACTCAAGCGCGCCATGGTCCCGATGTTCATCTTCGGGCGCTACCTCGGCGTCAGTCGCCCGAGCATGGATCCCTCCCTCGCCGACGAGCAGCACCAGCTCTATATCGACTACCTCGCGGGCAAGACCGACAAGACCGCGGAGCAATGCGTCCGCTTTCATATGGGGCTGCCGGTATGACTGCCATGCGCCAGTTGATGGTACTCGCCGCTCTTGGTTTCGTCGCGACGGCGTTTTCGGCGGATGAACCCAAGAAGGCGAACGAGCCGCCACCCGGCGTGCAGGTGATCACGGTGCGCAGCTCGATCGACGGCGTCGCCGAACCGGTCTGGTTCCTGCCCAACCCGTCGACGCAACCCGCGCCGCTCCTGGTTCATCTTCACAGTTGGTCCGCGCGACTCGGCGAAGCGTCGCTCGCCCGCGACTGCGCGAAACGCGGCTGGGCGTTCATCTCCCCCAATTTTCGCGGGCCCAACAACCGCCCCGAGGCGTGCGGTTCACGGCTCGCTATTCAGGACGTGCTCGACGCCGTCGCCCACGCGCGCCGCGCGACCCCGGTCGATCCGCGCCGGATCTATCTCGTCGGCGGATCCGGCGGCGGCCACATGGCGCTGATGATGGCGCAGGCCGCACCCGAGCTCTGGGCCGGCGTGTCGTCGTGGGTACCGATCACCGACCTCGCCGCCTGGCATGCGTTCTCGAAACAAAAAGGCTCCCGCTATCACCAGATGATGGAGCAGGCCTGCGGCGGCCCGCCCGGCCAGCCGGCCACCGACACCGAATACCGCGCGCGCTCGCCCTTGTTTCATCTCGAGCGGGCCCGGGGTGTCCGCATCGACATTCAAGTCGGCATCCGCGACGGCCACGAGGGCTCCGTCCCCGTGAGCAACGCGCTCCATGCCTTCAACGCGCTCGCCGCCGCGAACGGCCACTCGGCCCGTGCACTCGCCGCCGCCGACGTCGACTTCATCGCCGCACAGGCGCGGCTGCCCGACTCCCTGGCCGCCGAGAAAGTCGACGAACCCAATCGCCGGCGTCCCGTGCTTTTCCGCCGCGCCGCCGGGCCCGTCCGGCTGACGATCTTCGACGGCGCCCATGAATCGGATTTCGCTCCCGGGGTCCGCTGGCTGGCGGAACAGGAAAAGACCCTCCCATGATCTCCCTGCTTCCGCTCCTCGCCGCGATCACGTTCACCGGCGGTCTCAGCGATTCGCAAGTCCTACAACGCGAGGCCGGCGGGACGGCCGCTCCCGTCGTGAAGGGCAAGGCCGACACCCCCGGCCGCCTGCAGAGTCGCGTCGGCACCGGCCCGTGGACCGACGTCGCGGCCGTCCGTGCCGGCGACTGGGAGGCGAAACTGCCCGCGCTGCCCACCGGGGGACCGCACGCGGTCAGCGTGCGGGTCGTCGACGCCGCCGGTGCGACCGCCGCCGAGAAATCCTACCGCGATGTCTACGTCGGCGATCTTTGGATCCTCGCGGGCCAGTCCAACATGGTGGGCCGAGCGCGGATCGAGGAAACTTACCCGCGCGATCCGCGCGTGCGGCTGTTTTCCCTCCAGGGACAATGGCAGCCGGCCACCCACCCGCTGCACGAGGAACCGCTGCCACCCGGCGTGACCCGCCCCGGTCACGGTCCGGGGCTGGAGTTCGCCCGCGAACTAGCGCGGGCGCTGGACGTGCCGATCG
>JBEIHL010000389.1:0-4527 GCA_040381375.1 Opitutaceae bacterium | reverse complement strand
GCTGCACCGAGGCAATACGGCCGGGGACAGCCGCGCTCCCAGGTGGAAAATTCTCCAGGCTCAGCCACCGAAACAGGCCGCGGCCGCGGCCCGATCCCGCGCGATCTGGGCCCGCAGTTCCTCGAGGCCCGCGAACTTCCGTTCGGGGCGGAGAAACCGCAGCCACTCGATCGTCACGGCGTCACCTTCAACGAAGGGACACTCGCCCAGCACGTGCGCTTCGATTCGTGGCTCGGTGACATTCTCCACCGTGGGTCGAATTCCGTAGTTGGCCACGGCGGGCCGTGGCAGCGGCGAACGCGGCCCCGAGACCCGGACCGCGTAAACGCCCAGCTTGGGTCGCAACTCCGGCACCCACGCCACATTCAAGGTGGGAAAACCAATCGTCCGGCCCAGGCGTTTTCCCGGCGTAACGACGCCCTCGGCCGAATACGGATAACCCAGGCGTGCGTTCGCCGCCTCCACCTCGCCGGCCTCCAACAGTTCGCGGATGCGCGTGCTGCTGATCGGTTCGCCATCGAGGCTGACGCGCGGCGCGCTGAAGACGCCCAAATCGAGCCGGCGTCCCTCCGCCGCCAACATCGTGACGTCGCCGCGGCGCCCTTGGCCAAAACGAAAGTTCTCGCCGACGTACACAGAGGCGAGCCGCGGCAACCGGTGCCGCAACCACGCCAGGAACTCCTCCGCGGGCACTGCGGCCAGTTCGCGGGTGAACGCCTGTGTGATCACCACGTCCACGCCGAGAGCGATGAGTTGCCGCGCCTTGAGCGCTGGAGTCTGCAACAGCCGCGTCGGCTTGTCCGGCCGAAAGAGCGTGCTGGGATGCGGCCAGAAAGTCAGCACGCCACCGATGCCGCCCGAAGCGCGCGCCGCGTGCACCGCCGCCTCGACCACGGCCCGGTGACCGATGTGCACGCCGTCAAACATGCCGATCGCGAGGTGCAGCGGGCGCGCCGGAAGTTCGACCCGCTCCAATCCGTCGATCTGCGCCGGAAAGATCATCGCCTCACGGTTCCCAGGTGGCCCGCCGCTCCCACCGGTTCAAAGGGCGAGGCTCGGCACCGCATCCCGCGGCGCGATCAGCCGTTTCTCGATCTCCGGCAGCGTCAGCGCGAAAATCTGCTCCAACGTGAGCGCCTGCGCGACGTTGAACTTGTCGGTCGCCGTGCGCCGCAGCGCCGAAAGGTGCGCGCCACAGTTGAGTTTCTGCCCCAAGTCGTGCGCGAGGGTGCGCACATAAGTACCCTTGGTGCACCGGAGCCGGAAATCGATTTGCGGCGGGGCGAATCGCGTCACGTCCCAGTTCATCACGCGGATGAAACGCGGCTCGCGTTCGATGTCCTCCCCTTTCCGCGCGCTCTTGTAGAGCGGCACGCCGTCGATCTTGATCGCGGAATACATCGGCGGGATCTGGTATTGGTCGCCCAGAAATCCCTGGATGGCGGTCTTCACGTCCGCCTCGGTCAGCGGCGGCACGGGCCGTGTCTCCATGACTTCGCCGTCGGCGTCCTGCGTGTCCGTCACCTTGCCGAGCTCGATCGTACCTTCGTACTCCTTGTCGAGGCTCGTGAGGTACTGGGAGACGCGCGTGGCCTTGCCGACGAGAATGATCAGCAGTCCGGTCGCCATCGGATCGAGCGTACCCGCATGTCCGATACGCTTCATCTTCAGCTTGCCGCGCAGCCGGGCCACCACGTCGTGCGAGGTATGGTCCCGGGGTTTGTCGACGAGGAGGATGCCCTCGAGTTCCTTCGGTGGTGCCAGCATGTCTTCAGGATCCCGCGCCCTGGGCCGCGTCCGCCAAGGCCAGTCGTTCCGCCAGCACCGCCACCAGGCGGTCATAAAAGCCCTCGGCGTTCTGTTTGAGATTGAGCCCCGCCGCGCAGGCATGGCCGCCGCCGTTGAAACGCGCGGCCGCCAGATCCACGCGGAAAGTCGGATCCTTCGCCCGCAGGCTCGCCTTCACGGAGCCGTCCGCCCGCTGCTCGATCAGCGCCCCGATCGCCACGCCCTCAATGCCGCGCGCGTAGTCCACCAGGCCCTCGGTGTCCTCGCTGTTCGAACCGGTGGTCTCGAAGATATCCGCCGGCAGCGTGCCGATGCAAATGCGTCCGCCGCACTCCATCTGCAGGGAATCGAGAAAGCGCTGCAGCAAACGCAGCTTGCCCAGCGTCTCGCGCCCAAAAAGCTCGAAACCCGCCTCCGCCGGATGCGCGCCGCGGGCGACCAGCTCGCCGGCCAGCACGAAACAGCGCCGAGACGTAGAGTTGAAGCGGAACTGGCCGGTGTCCGTCAGGATGCCGGTGTACAAAGCCTGGGCCGAGACGGCGTCCACGGGCAACCCGGCATCCAGAAGCATCCCCGCGAGAATTTCGCAGGTCGCCGCCGAGGCGGTATCGATCAGATTGAACGTCGCGAAACCGGCATTGGAAAGGTGATGATCGATCGACCCGACGGGAGCGGGATAGCGGGCCTTCAAGCGCTCGCCCGGGCGGGCGTGATCGGCGCAGTCGACGAAGACCGCCGCCCGATCCTCGGTCGAATGGAGCACATCTTCCGGGCGCAGGAACGTCATCCCCGGCACGATAAACTGCAGCCGGCGCGGGATCGGGTCGGCGTTGACGCAAACGACGTCATGCCCACGCGCCGTGAGCGCCCGGGCGAGCGCGACCTGGGCGCCGATACAGTCGCCGTCGGGCCGCGCATGGCCGACGACCGCCACCTGGCGCCCCGCCAGGGCAGCGAGCAGCCGAGCGAACTGGTCCGCGAATTCCGGGTAGAAGGTCTCCACGACAGGCTACTCCGAATCCTTTTCCGTCGTTGGCTGCGGGTGCCCGATTTCGTCGAGCACCTGCAAGATTCTCGCCCCGCGCGTGGCCGTGTGGTCGAGCAGGTACTCGAACTTGGGCAGATACTTCAGCACGATCCGGCGGCTGACTTCCTCCCGGATGTCGGCGGCGTGCCGGCGCAGCCAGCGGAGCTTCGCCTCGCCCGCCGCCTCATCGCCGACCACCGAAACAAACACCCGGGCGTCGCGCAGATCGGGCGAAACGCGGACTTCCGAGATCGTGATCGTCACCGCCTCGCTCTGATAACGCTGGCGCAGGATGTCGCTGATCTCGCGTTGAACGAGCTCGTTGACGCGGACGGTGCGGTTGCTCATGGGAAGAAAATTTATGAACGATGAACTGTGATTCATGGCTGTCGACCCACGCCTCGGCGGCGGGCCGGCAGTATCACTCATCGACCATAAATCACAAACCACTCAGAGCGAAGCCCTGACCTTCTGGATCTCGAAGCACTCGATGACGTCGCCGGCGTTGTAGCCGTTGAAGTCGTCGAGCTTAATGCCGCACTCGAGGCCGGCGCGCACCTCGTTGGCGTCGTCCTTGAAGCGTTTGAGCGTGCCGATCTTGCCCTCGTGCACGACCTCGCGACCGCGCCGCAACCGGGCGGCGGCGTTGCGGTTGATCTTGCCTTCGGTGACGAGACAGCCCGCGACGAAACCCTTGGCGAGCGGGAAGACCTGCCGGACTTCGGCGGCACCCGTCTTGATTTCCTTGATGTCGGGATCGAGCAGATCGGCCATCATCTCGCGGACCTTGTCGCCCATCTCGTAGATGATGTCGTACGTCTCGAGACGGACGCCATGGTGCTTGGCGAGCGGCGTCACGCCGTTCTCCAGCTTGGTGTGGAAGCCGATGACGACGGCCCCGGTCGATCCGGCCATCGCGACGTCGTTCTTGGTCACCAGGCCGACTTCGATCGACACGATCTCCAGCGAAACCTTCGTGCTCTTGATGCCCTCGAGGATGTTGCGGACCGCCTCGGAGGAGCCGAATACGTCCGTCTTGACGAGGACCTTGAGCACCTTCGCCTGCGTGGCGGCGATGTTGGCGAACAGCTGCTCGACGGAGACCTCCTTGGGCACCGCGGCGGCGGTCGTCGCAACTTTGCGGATACGCAGCTGCTCCTCTTCGGCGATCTTCTCGGCTTCGCGGGCATTCTTGACGACCTTGAAGCTGGCGCCGCTGTCCGGCGTGCCGGTCCAGCCGATCACCCGCACCGGCGTTCCCGGCGTGGCCTCCTTGAGATTCTTGCCCTGGTCGTCGAACATCGCGCGGACCTTGGCGTAGTTCGGGCCGCACACGATAGCGTCCCCGACCCGCAGGGTGCCACGCTGCACGATCACGGTCGCGAGCGGTCCGCGGCCGAAATCGATTTCCGACTCGATGACGATGCCGCTGGCCTCCGCCTTGGGATTCGCCTTGAGCTCGAGCACGTCGGCCTGCAGCAGGATCATATCCAGCAGTTCGTTGATGCCCTGGCCCTTGATGGCCGATACGGGCACGGTGATCGTCTCCCCACCCCAATCTTCCGGCGCGATGTTGCGCTGCTGCATCTGATTCTTGACCTGATCGAGATTCGCCCCCTTCACGTCCATCTTATTGACGGCGACCAGCAGGGCGAAGCGCTCCGGATGATTCTGCTTCTCGGCGAGGGCGATCTTCAGCGCCTCGTCGGTCT
>JBEIHL010000388.1:0-4546 GCA_040381375.1 Opitutaceae bacterium | reverse complement strand
CAGCCGGCCTTCGTCGCTCACGCTGTAGAATCGCGAGCGTTGCTGGTAACCGGCGGGCGTGTGGTCGCCGAGCGCGGCCTTGTCCGCGCGGCCTCCGGCGGCGAGCACGTAGAGGAAATTGTATTCGAACCAGAACATGTGCTCGGGACTCGGCGTGAGCGACTGCAGCGCAGCGCGCGTCACGGTCGGGTTCGCAAACACATCCGTCCCGTGGCCCGCCTTCGCCAGCGCGTCCGTTACGAAGAGCCGCGCCATCTTCTGCTCGGTCGCATCCGCGCTGTACGAACCGGTCAGCGCCAGTTCGAGGGTGAACTTGTACCAGTCGAGCCACAGCGCCTGGTCGCCCGCCTGCTTCGAGGCGAAGAGCGCGCGGCCCATTTCGTAGGTGTAACGTCCGCTCGTCTTGATCTCGAGCCGGCCACCGGTGACCTGGCCCATGACCTGGTAATTCTCCGCTGACTTGCCCGAGCCCGAGTGAAACCCGATGCTCGCACCGAACTGCCGGCACACCGCCCACTGCGCCTCGATCAAGCCCTTCAGCGCAGCGTTGTCCGGGAACGGCATGTTCTTCTGGAAGCCGAACGCCGGCGCCACGAAATGGATCTTCATGCCGAGTGCTTCGCAGAGCGCGAGCATCACCGCGGTCGTGGCCGCGGTCGTGAGCCCGGGTAGCTCGTCGATCGACAGTTCTCGCAGATAGGCGCGGCCCACCGCGGTCGTGAAATACTTGGCCCGCGCGGCGGCGTACTTCTCGTCGCGCCGTTTCATCTTCTGCAGGGACGGCCAGACGTACGCCAGCAATCGCGCGAATTCCGCTTCGTCGAGCGTGAGCCCGACTCCTGCTACGCGCGTGCGAACCGTCGCGACCAATTCTGACGGAACGTTCGCCTTCACCCAACCGGCGGCATCGGCCGGGACCGTGGTCTGCGCCAGCTCCGGCGAAAGATCGAACGTGATGTAGCTCGCGAGCACGCAGCCGGCGACGAGCGCGTCCTCGCGGCCGTCGAATTTGCCGCCGATCGGCTGGTGGTCGGCGTTGAAGCTCCACGCGATCCCGCGGCGGTGGAAACCGGTCTTCAACTTCGCCAGCACACAGCCGTGACTCATGCCTTCGACGCTCTGACCCTGGTGCCCCTCGGGCACGGTCGTCCCGATGAAAGGAAACGGCACCCGGTCGAGCTTGCCCGCGAGCATCACGTCCACGTCGTACACGAGCTCGCGCGGAATCGAATTCTGGTTCGCCGTCACCCCGAGGCTCAACGCGCTCATCGCCCAGTCAACGGCCGGCCAGTGGAGCGTGGTGAACCGCGCACCGACCCCGAGCGTGCTGCGACCGAGCGTCTCGGCGGCCGTCGGGAAAATCGTGCTCGCCGGAAGATGCGCCTGCACGAGGTTCTTCAATCGGAGCAGGTTTGCAAAGGTGGCCGGGAACGCCTGCGTGCCGTCCGAGAGCTCGATGCCGTCGTGCAACGCATCGGTCCGCCCCTGCAGCCGCCAGGCACAGTCGCCGTGGGCCCCTTCGAGGAGAGTCCAGGCGCCCGCCGCGGTTTCGAACCGGCTCTTCGGATACACCTTCAGCAGCTTGCCCGAGCGCAGTTGGTCGCTGAGCGACTGCCAGTCCAGGCAGAAATCCGGGCTGACGCACGGGTTCGACGCGAGGCGGAGGTTATGCTCGAGCAGGAAACGATTGATGGCGGACATGAGAACGGGCGAAAACGCGGGCGAAGTGGCTCAGATTACTCCGGAGGAGACAAGGCTGGGGTAAAACCACGAAACACACGAAATACACGAAAGACTGCGGCTCCTTTTCGTGTGATTCGTGGTTTTACCCGCTCAGTCCCAGGCCCGGGAGGCGTCCTCGACCAGTTGCTGGAGAATCGGGAAACGAATCTGACCGTAATTGAGCGCGTAGCGCAGCCGGTCGTTGCGGAAGATCCAGGTCGCCGGCACCCAACCGACGCGCTGCCCCATGAACGATGTCATCTCGACGCCCGGTCGGCGCGAGGGATTGGGATGCTGGAGGTGTACGAAATTTTTCTGCGGCCCCAGGCCGAACTTGGCCAGTTCCGGCGCGCCGTTGCGCTCGTCGCGCACGGTGATGAAGACGACCTTCGCTTTCGGATTCGCCTCGATGAACTGTTTCCAGCCGCCGGATTTCAGCTCGGCGTGGCAGTTGGGACACCAAGGCGCCCAGAAATGAACGACGGTGACGTTCGACGATTTCGTCATCTCGGCCACTTCCCGCTCGATCGGCAGCCACTCGGCCGCGCGGACGGACGCGAGCGCCAGGGCAACAAGGATCAGACCGGGGGCAAAAAATCTCATGCGCGCACCGTAGTGTTCCCGCCGGACCGCGCAATCGCGGGCCGCGTCATTTTCGGGATTGCGCACCCCGCGCCGCTCGGTGTGCTCGGCGGCTTTTCCTCGCATGTCCGTCGCTCCCTCCCCGGCCCCTTCGTCCACGTCGCCCAATCCCGAGCACGTCCTGCGGCTAGCGCAGGAACTGAATGTCAGGGTCGTGCAGGTCGCCGCCACCGCGCAACTGCTCGCGGAGGGCGCCACGGTGCCGTTCATCGCCCGCTACCGCAAGGAGGCCACCGGCGAACTCGATGAGGTTCAGGTCACGTCGATCCGCGACCGGCTCGAGCAACTGCGCACGCTCGACGAGCGTCGGGCCTCGATCCTCGCCTCGCTCAAGGAGCGCAACCTGCTCACGCCGCAGCTTGAAAAGGCGATCCAGGCCGCCGACACGCTCACGGTGCTGGAGGACATCTATCTGCCCTTCCGCCCGAAGAAGCGCACCCGCGCCACCATTGCGAAGGAGAAGGGGCTGGAGCCGCTGGCCGACCTGTTGTTCGCGCAGGATCCGGCGGTCGACGTCGCCGCGGCGGCGCAGGCGTATGTGGGGCGCAACTACGTGGCCGACGACGGCAAGAACCAGACGTCGACGATCGCCACGCCCGACGAGGCGCTGGCCGGCGCCCGCGACATCCTCGCGGAACGGATCAGCGACGACAAGGACGCCCGCGCGAAGCTTCGCGCCCTCTACCAGCGCGACGCCGTCATCTCGAGCAAGGTGCTGCCCGGAAAGGAAAACGACGCCGAGGCCGCCAAGTTCAAGGACTACTTCGAGTGGAGCGAGCCGCTCGCCAAGGCGCCATCGCACCGTGTGCTCGCGATGCGGCGCGGCGAGAAGGAACTGTTCCTGATGATGCGCGTGCAGTTGCCCGACGATACCGCCGCGTTCGCGGCCGTGCAGGCACTGTTCGTCAAGTCCAAGGGTCCCGCCGCCGATCAGGTCGTACTGGCGGTGCAGGACGCAAGCAAACGGCTGCTCGCACCCGCGATGGAGACGGAGATGCGGCTCGAGTCGAAGAAGCGCGCCGACGAGGCCGCGATCAAGGTGTTCACCGACAACCTGCGCGAGCTGCTGCTCGCCGCGCCGCTCGGCCAACGTGCCGTGATGGCGATCGACCCGGGCTTCCGCACCGGCTGCAAGACCGTGCTGCTGGATCGCCAGGGCAAGTTGCTGCACAACGACGTGATCTTCCCCGACCGCCACGAGGCGGAGTCGAAGGAGAAGCTCCTCGGGTTCGTGAAGTTCTTTAACGTCGAGGCCATCGCCATCGGCAACGGCACCGCCGGGCGCGAGACCGAGGCGTTCGTCCGCGGGCTCGGACTGCCGGCGACGATCCCGATCGTGCTCGTGAACGAATCGGGCGCGTCGATCTATTCCGCGAGCGAGGTCGCGCGCGAAGAGTTTCCCGACCACGACCTGACCGTCCGAGGCGCCGTGTCGATCGGTCGCCGTCTGATGGATCCGCTGGCCGAACTCGTGAAGCTCGACCCGAAATCGATCGGCGTCGGGCAGTACCAGCACGACGTCGAACAAGCCGCGCTTAAACGTTCCCTCGACGACACGGTCGTCAGCGCGGTGAACGGCGTCGGGGTCGAGCTCAACACCGCCTCGAAGCAACTGCTGAGCTACGTCTCAGGCCTCAACGCCGCCACCGCGGCCGCCATCGTCACGCGGCGCAACGAGAAGGGTCCGTTCACGTCGCGCGCCGACCTGAAGGAAGTGCCTCGCCTGGGGCCGAAGGCGTTCGAGCAGGCCGCCGGGTTTCTCCGCATCCGCGACGGCGCTCACCCGCTCGATGGCAGCGCGGGTCATCCGGAACGCTACGCGCTGGTGGAGAAAATGGCCGCTGATCTCGGCGCGACCGTCGCCGATCTCGTGCGCGACGGAAAACTGCGCACGCAGATCAAGCTGGAGAAGTACGTCACGGCCGAGGTCGGCTTGCCGACGCTCACGGACATCATGGCCGAGCTCGCGAAGCCGGGCCGCGACCCGCGCCAGAAGTTCGAGGCGTTCAGTTTCACGGCGGGCGTCAACAAGCCCGAGGACCTCAAGCCCGGCATGAAGCTGCCGGGCATCGTCACGAACGTCACGGCCTTCGGGGCGTTCGTGGACATCGGCGTGCACCAGGACGGGCTCGTGCACGTGAGCCAGCGCGCCGACTCGTTCGTCAAAGACCCCTCCGCGGTG
>JBEIHL010000387.1:0-4551 GCA_040381375.1 Opitutaceae bacterium | reverse complement strand
GGTGTGCAGGCCCACCTGCGTGATGACGCCCGACCGACGCGCGGCGATCTCGCGAAACAGGCCGCAGATCACGCCCTGCGGAAAATTGTACGCCTCGATCTCGTTCGCCAGCGCCAGCCGGCCGAGCTTCGGCGCGAGGTTCCAGTGTCCGCCGATCACGCGTTTCACCAAACCGCGATGCGCCAGGTGATTCAGGCCGCGCTCGCCCCGGTCACCCTGCCCCGCCGCGTACACGAGCGTGAGGTCACGCGGTGACCCCGTGGCCAGAAACCGCCGCTCGAGCGCCGCGGTGAGCGCCTCGGGATGACCGGCCCCGACGAAGCCACCGACGGCCACCGTGGCGCCGTCCGGAATGTCGCCCACCGCCTCCGCCGCCGTCGCGCTGCGCGCCGCGCCCCTCATCCGCGCCAGCCTCCGTTGACCTCGAGGTCTGGCCGGTCACGTAGCCCGCGAGCGGCGAACAGAGAAAGAGCACGACATTCGCCACATCCTGCGGCGCGCCGAGGCGGGCGAGCGGGATCTGTTTCAGCATCTCGGCCCGCACGGTTTCGGGAATCGTCGCTGCCATCGCCGTCTCAATCACACCGGGCGCGATCGCATTGGCGCGAATTCCGCGGCGCGCGCCCTCCCGGCTGAGCACGCGCATCATCGCCTGCACGCCCGCCTTTGCCGCCGCATAGTTGGCCTGGCCGTAAAATCCTTGGATCGCCGCGATGCTGCCCATGCTCACGATCGCGCCGCCGTCGCGCATGATCTCGAGGCCGAATTTGCAGCAGTGAAAAACGCCGGAGAGGTTCACGTCGACCACCGCGTTCCACTCGTCGAGCGACATCTTGGCGATCGTGCGGTCGCGGATGATCGCGGCGTTGTTGACGAGAAAATCGATCCCGCCGCAGCGCTGTCTCAGCGTCGCCATCATCGCCTGCACCGCCTCCGGGTCGGCGACGTTGGCTGCGACCACCGCGGCGCTGCCCGCCCTCCCGGCATTCAACTCCGCGGCCAGCGCTTCGGCATCCGATCGCGTCGAGCCGACGTCCGGATGATTCAGGGCGACCGTCGCACCCGCCCGGTGAAATGTGCGCGCAATCTGGGCCCCGATGCCCTGTGAGGCGCCGGTGACAAGCGCGACCTTGGACGACAGATCGATCGAGATGCTCATGGGGCGAACGGGGCAGCGCGGTCGGGCGGGCGGCGAAAGGTTGAAGCCATCGTGAAGCCTTCACGCAATCCCGCCGCCGCTGATGCGTCAAGGAGCGGTCTGGCCCCTTGCCACAGCTTTCCAACGAACCGGAACCAGACTGTTCAGGTGCTCGTCAAGGTTCGTGCTAACGTCGCGATTGATGTCGCCGTTGCGATCGGCTGGATCTTGCGGATCCAGACCAGGCGTCGCCGCCGCGACCGCCGCGGGCGAACCGCCCGAATCCCTCGGCGCCGGGAAACGCAGGGAGCTCCGTCGCAATTCCGTCAGCGAATCGACCGCTGGCCGTCACCTGGGTCGTCCAAACGTTGCAAGGCGGGACTTTCCTTCGATGAGCGGGCCTGCCTTTTCTTTCGCCGTTCCTCCGGTTTCTCCCTCCATGACAAATCTTCCCGTGTCCGGCCGCTTCGTCGCTCTGCTTGCTCTCCTCGCCCTGCCCGCCGTACCGCAGGCGCTGGCGCAGTTCACCATCTCCACCACCGTCACCACTGCCCAGACTCTCACCACCGGCCTCGGCACGGTCACGGGAACCGGGGCCATCAGCATCGCCAGCGGCAGCACCGTGCCGCTGACCATGACCGGCACGTCGACCTTGGTGAACAACGGCACCATTCAGACGCTGGGGACCGGCCGCGCGATCGACAGCAACTCCGGCACCGCCAACCTCACCGTCACGAACATCGGTTTGATCAGCAGCGTCTCGGCCGATGCGTTCCGGATAAACACCGCAGGTTCGTCCGTCTCGCTCACCAACAGCGGCACGATCCGTGTGACCGCCGGTGGCCAGGCCATCGACTGGGCAACCATCACGACGGGGACGAACTCACTCGACAACCAGGCGACCGGATTCATCACGGCCGTCGGCGAAGATGCCGTCCGCCCGGGGCAAAACGGGACCATCACCAATGCGGGCACCATCGCGGCCACGCCGACCGTCTCCGCTGGGGTTGTGTCTGGCAGCGACGGCATTGACCTTCGGACGGAAAAGACGGTGACCGTAACCAACAGCGGCGTGATCTCCGGCCGTCATGGCATCGCGACCGACGGGGCCAATGTCGGGCCTTCTTCACTCACGGTAAACAACAACGCCGGGACGGTCCAGGCCTTGAACGGCTCGGGCCTCAATGTGGACGGAGTGAACACCTCGGTCACGGCCAACGTGACGAACGCCTTTGGCGCCACGATCAAGGGCGGGGTGCTCGCCTCGGCGACCAACGGCGACGGCGACGGCATCGACGTGGACGGCGTGCTCACGCTCAACAATTCGGGCGACGTTCTCGCCCTCGGCGCCAAGGGCGTCGGCAGCGACACCTTGCCGAACAATGCCGACGGCATCGCCCTGGGAGGCGGCACGATCACCAATACCGCGACCGGCCGCATCATCGGCAGCACGCTGCTGGCGGATGCCCCGAACGGGGACACTTCGCGCGCGGGCAACGGCATTCTCGTGGACAACAGCGCCGGTGGCAACGCCATCGCCGCCACGACGGTCACGAACAGCGGCCTGATCGAGGGCAAGACGGGGGTCGGCATCAGGATCGTCGGCACCTTTGCGGACACGATCACGAACAACGCCGGCGGCACCATCCGCGGCGCCAGCACCGGCGCCGCCATCCAAACCGGCGACGGCGCGGACACCCTCAATAACAGCGGCACCATCCAGAACACCTCCTCCGGTGGGGCCATCGCCCTCGAGGGCGGCAGCGACACGCTCAACGTCCTCGGCGGTGCCGCCGTGATCGCGGGCAACATCGACGGCGGCACCGGCACGAATACCATGAACGTGGACCCCGGCGTCGGTAACACGTTTTCCTACGCTGGTCAGATCACCAATTTCAATGCGGTCAACGTGGGCGCGGGCACTTTCAGCCTGGCGGGCAGCGCGACGGTGGACGCCTTCGTGAGCGTGGGCAGCGGCGGCATCCTGGGTGGCACCGGGACGCTGCTCCAATCGGTCTCGGTCCAAAGCGGCGGCGTGATTGCGGCGGGAAACAGCCCGGGCACCCTGAATATCGCCGGCAACCTCGATGTCGTGGCCGGCGCCGGTTTCAACTTTGAACTCGGCGCGACTCCGGCCGCGTCAGACCTGATCGCCGTGAGCGGGATGCTCAATTTCGTCGGCCCCGGCACCCTGACCTTCAACATCCTGAACCTCGGGCTCATCCCGGGTACCTACGACCTGATCACCTTCAGCAGTTCGAGCGGACTTTCGCTGGCGAATCTCGCGTTCGGCGCCACGCCCCTCGGTTTCGTGGGCAATTTCCTGCTCGACGGAGACTCGGTGTCGCTCGTCGTGACGGCGATCCCGGAGCCCTCGATCTACGCGTTGGTACTGGGCTGCGGCGCCCTCGGAGTTGCCGCCTTCCGCCGCCGCAAGACGGCCGCCTGAGTCCCGATCCAGCGAGCGTCGGCCAGCCGGATGAGGTCTCTAGGACCGGCGCCCGCCTCTCCTAGAGACGGCCTTGCGGTCGTAACCGCGTTGGCGCGCGGCGGTCCCGGCGGCAAATCCGATGGAAATTGCATCGGAGCGTGCCCGCATCGTAATGATCCCCGATGAACGCCGGACCCCGAACGTCGAACGGCCTGACCCCACCGGGCCCAACCGTCGGCATACTTGCCGCCCTGCTCTGCCTGGCCCCGGCGCTTGGGGGCGCTGAGGCAACACCGGCCTGGCCGCAGTTCCGAGGCGCCATGGGCGCGGGAGTTGCGCCCGATTCGCGCCCGCCGGTGAAAATCGGACCCAACGAGGGCGTGCTCTGGCGCGTCGAAGTCCCGTGGTCGCCGTCGTCCCCATGCGTGTGGGGCGAGCGGATTTTCCTGACCACGTTCCACGAGGGCCAGCTCGAGGTGCGCTGTCACAACGCGACCGACGGCCGGTTGCTTTGGACTCGGCCGCTCAAGGCGGGGACGCTCGAAGAACATCACCGCTCGGACGGCAGTCCGGCGGCGTCGACGCCCGCAACGGATGGCCGGCGCGTGGTGAGTTATTTCGGGTCGTTCGGCCTGATCTGTCATGATCTAGAAGGCAAGGAACTCTGGCGCCATCCGCTGCCGGTTGCCGAAAGCGGCGGCAAGTTCGGCACCGGCACGTCACCGATCATCGTCGGCCGTCACGTGCTGCTGAACCGCGACCAGCACCAGTATTCGTCGCTGCTCGCCGTCGACATCGAAACGGGTCGCACCCTCTGGGAAGCGCCGCGCCCCGATGCCGCGGGGAGCTTCGGCACGCCCGCGCTTTGGCGCAACGAAGGCGAGGACCAGATCGTGCTCGCCGGCACGGCGCGGCTCAAGGGCTACGCGTTGCAGACGGGCGCCGAGCGCTGGGTGGTCGACGGCGTCACCGGCATGGTCTG
>JBEIHL010000386.1:0-4554 GCA_040381375.1 Opitutaceae bacterium | reverse complement strand
GCATACGTCGTCGTGCGCAGCAAGATCGCGGGCCGCCAGCTCCTCGACTTTCTCGCGATGCTGCCGCTCGCGGTGCCGGGACTCGTGCTCGCGTTCGGCTACCTCGCGATGTCGCAGGACGGAAAATTCTTTTCGTTTCTCAATCCGACGCACGACCCGACGATCCTGCTGATCATCGCCTATTCCGTGCGCCGCCTGCCCTACGTGGTGCGCGCGGCGGCGGCGGGCTTTCAACAAACCAGTGAGACCCTCGAGGAGGCGGCGCAAAATCTCGGGGCGTCGCCGCTCAAGGCGGTGATCAAGATCACGCTGCCGCTGATCACGGCGAACCTGATCGCCGGCGGACTCCTGGCCTTCGCGTTTGCGATGCTGGAAGTCAGCGACTCCCTGATCCTCGCGCAGAAGCAGGCGTTCTACCCGATCACCAAGGCGATCATGGAACTCTTCCAACTCCTCGGCGACGGCAAGTTCATCGCGAGCGCGCTGGGAGTTTGGGCCATGGTTTTCCTCGGCGTGACGATCGCCGGCCTGAGCCTGATCCTCGGCAAGAAGCTCGGCGCGATCTTCCGGGTGTAAGCTTTCGAAGTTTTGACCACGGATCATACGGATGGCACGGATAGAGGCTGGAGCCTGAACTGAACCCACACTCATCCGTGGCATCCGTGTTATCCGTGGCTAAACTCAGCCGTCCTGCCTGGACCATCGTGAACGCTGCCGCGCTGCCATGCCGCTGCTGATCATTGTATCGCTGCTTTGGGCGTTTTCGTTCGGGCTGATCAAGCGGCACCTCGTGGGCGTCGACAGCACGTTCGTCGCCGCCGCGCGGCTCGGACTCGCGCTGCTGGTGTTCCTGCCGTTTCTGCGGCTGCGCGGGGTTCGCCTCCGCACCGGACTCGGGCTCGCGGGGATCGGCGCGGTGCAGTTCGGCCTGATGTACCTGGCGTACATCGAAAGCTTCCGGTACCTGCGCGCATATGAGGCGGCGCTGTTCACGATCACGACGCCCGTATTTGTCACGCTCTTCGCCGACGCGCTCGAACGCACGCTGCGTTTCCGCGCCCTCATGGCCGCGCTGCTCGCAGTGGCCGGGACCGCCTTCGTTACAGTGCGATCGAGCGACGTGCAGATCACGCTCACCGGACTCGCGCTGGTCCAGTTGTCGAATGCCGCGTTCGCGGTGGGTCAGGTCGTCTATCGCCGGCTCCGCCAACGCACGCCGGAGTTGCGGGACCGCGATGTCTTCGCGCTGCTTTACGGCGGGGCGTTCCTCGTCGCGGCGCTGGCGGCGGCCGTCAAAGGCGTGAACGTCTCGCTCAACGCCGCGCAAACCTGGACGCTCGTTTACCTCGGTGTGTTCGCCTCGGGCGCCGGCTTCTTCCTCTGGAACGTGGGCGCGACGCGCGTCGGATCAGGCACGCTCGCCGTCATGAACAACGCCAAGGTCCCGCTGGCCGTCGCCGTCTCGCTGTTGTTCTTCGGCGAACAGGCGCCGCTGCCCTGGCTGGCAGCCAGTCTCGTCACGCTCGGCGTGGCCGTTTGGCTGGCGGAACGACCGGCACCGGACGCCGCGGCGAAAAATCGCGCCCGGTAGGGCTCGCGCCGCGGCGGATCGATCTCCGGGCGGCCGGCGCAGATCCGACGTCACATGCCCTTCGTCCGATACGTACGCGAGTGACCGTGCGACGGGATGCTGACCGTGTAGCTCTTGCCGTCCGGAGCGACGGACATCTTCACGAGGTGGGCGGTGCAGCGCGCGGCATCCGGGCCGGTGAGATTCTCGCGGTTGGCGACGAAATCGGCGGGCGCGTTCACCTCGGCGGCGACGTTGTAGCTCTGGTGCACCTGGTAGAGCGCCTGCACGGAAGTCGCGGCCCGGATCGCCGCGAACGAACCGGGTTGCCCGCCCTTTTTCGGTCCGTTATTCATCACGACGACCGTGGGCTCCAGGCTCTGCAACAGCACCGGGTGGTTGCTGACCTCGAGGCCGTGGTGATTGGTCTGATACACGTCGACCACGCCCGCGAGGTTGTAGGGCGAGACGAGTTTTTCCTCCATGTTCCAGGTCAGGTCGCCGCCGTCGAAGAACCGGAAGGGGCCGAACGAGAGCAGAAAAACCGCGCTGTTCGCGTTGTCGCTCGGATCGGCGGCCTTGGGCGGCACGGTGCCCGAGAGTGGATTGCGCCGGCGCTGCTGGGCGGCGGTGGGCGTCACGAACTTCTGATCCGCCGCGAGGCAGCGCAGGTCGATGTCGGGCACCCCGGGCACCGCGGCGAGCGGGACGACGGCTCCGGGCTGCAGTCGCGCCCGCTGCGCGGCGATGTTGCGGTAGGGCCCGATCTGCACCTGGAAGGTGGACTGCTTCCGGCCGTCCGGATCGCCTTCGGGAATGGCCCGCTCGTGAATCGTGCCGATCGGCAACTGCTGCGCGATCTCGGCCGCGCCACCGAAATGATCGATGTGAAAATGCGTGATCACCATGTGATCGATCCGCGTGAGGCCGGCCGCCTTCGCGGCGGCGACGATCCGCCCGGCATCGCGGCCGCCGGGATTGCCGGTGTCGATCAGCACGGACTCACCGGCGGGCGTGACGATCAGCGTCGAACCGCCGCCTTCGGAATCGACCCAATAGAAATCCAGCGTGCGAGTCTTCTGGTCGGCCCGCACGAACGGCCACGCGAGGGTGAGGGCGAGCAGGAGGATGACGGGGTGTTTCATCGGGGAACGGGGACAAGGGGGACGGACAAAACTGCGGACGGGGGCGTCCGCGCTCCCAGGCAGGAGAAATCAGCTCTTCGAGTAGAAGGCGTTGATCTTGTCGGCGACATCGCGGAAGCCGATGTCCTCGCTGTAGATCACCTTGAATTCCTCGATCGCCCGGTCGGGTTTGCCCATGAGTTCGAAGCAGACGCCGAGCTCGTAGATGACGTCCTTCTTGGTGTCGTCCATCGTGCTCAGGTCGTTCTTCGCCGTATTGAGCTGCGCGACCGCGAGGTCGTAGAGCTTCTTCGCCTTGAAGCAGCGCCCTAGACCGACGAGCGAAACGATGCGCACCTGCGGACCTTTTTGCGCCTGCTGAAACTGCCCGATCGCGCCATCGATCTGGCCACCTTCGAGCAGGAGGGCGCCCAACGCATAGCGCGCCGGATAATCGTTCGGGTAGCGTTCGACGTACCGCTTCGACTCGGCCAGCTTGAATTCCGCGACTTCCTTCCGGGCGGCGGCGAGTTTCGCCTCGGCGGCGGCGTCACCGGGGGCGGCCGCGACCGCGGTCTCCGCGTCCTTCACGTGCTGCTCGATAACGGCGGTGGCGAGTTCGGATTCCTGCTTCTCGAGTGCGGCGTCGCTCTTGCCCACGGGCAGCTCGCGCGCCTTCCGCACCCACACCAGGGCCTCATCGAGATTCTTCATCTGCCGGTAGGCCTGGCTGACGCTGCGGTAGTGATTGAGATTGTTCGGCTCGCGGGCGACCTGCCCCAACGCCTCTTCGAGCAGCCGCTGCGTCATGGCGTCGCCGGTGACGACCTTTGACGACTGCTCCAGCGACACGGCCTGGGCTTCGTCGCGGAGCTTGTCGCGATAGGAGGATTTCTGATCCCAGTTGTGCTTGGTGACCGTCTGCGCGACCGACGATTTCCGCATCAGGTTCTGCGCGTCGGCGTCATTCGGCTTATCCTTCAACAAATCGTCCGCGACCTTCAGTGCTTCGGTCGCCTTGCCGGCGGTGAGCAGCGCTTCGCCCAGGGCGAGCAGGTTGGGCCGATGGCCCGGCTCGATCTCGCGGATCGCCTCGTAGGCGAACGCCGCGGTCTCGGGCAGACTCAGGCCGGCCGCCGCCTCGGCGAGCAGGCGCAGCGCGGACACATTGTTGGGATCCTTGGCGAGCGCGGCCTCGGCCGTTTCCAGTTGCTTCGACGGCTCCTTTTTTCCCGAGCCAAACATGAAGGGGGCCGCGGACCAGCCGAGCGCCTTGCCCATGAAACCACCGCCCTTGCCGCGCTGTTGGCGGAGTTGCGCGACCCGCTGGAGCCGGCGCACCGGCAGGCAGCCCGGCTGCACCTTCAGCACCTGCGCGGTGACCTCGAGGACGTAGTCGAGATTTCCGCGGTCCAAGGCGACGCGCGCATTCTCGATGAGCTTCTGATGACGGGGGTCGAGCGAGGCAACGGGGACTTCAGGCATACGCGACGCGCAGCGAAGTCACCACGCGAAGTCCGGTCAACGCCAGAGTCTCCCACCGGAATTCGAACTCGGGGCCGGAAGGTGCCGGGAGCGGGCTAGAACAGCCCGTCGGCCCCGGCGGCCGCCTTCAGCCGGCTCAATCCCGCCGCGACGACCTCTTCCGCCGGCCCCTCGACCTTCGCCGCCGAGCCCGCGTCGACGTCGATCTCCTCGAGCCGAAAAGGATCGCGGCGCAGCACTTTGGCGCGGAACGCCTTCCGCTCGTAGGCGAGGTGCCACCGGAGCTGTTCGACCTGCTCCGGCGTCAGGCCCATCGTCGCGTGACCGCCGAGCTCGACCACCACATCGCCGTCGCGAAGCCCCGCTTCGCCGCCT
>JBEIHL010000385.1:0-4554 GCA_040381375.1 Opitutaceae bacterium | reverse complement strand
GCCCACTGCCCAGGGCGGCAACGGCGTCGGCGGCAGAGACCGCACGGGATTTCCAGGAGAACGGCATGAGACGAGGTGAATTGCAGTCTGCGTGCCAGCCCCCGTCCTGCAAAGCGCCGACCCTGTGCAACGGCTGTGATCCGCTGCGCATTTTCTGTGCAGGAAACGTGGGCCGGGTGGGACGAGCCGCGGGGAGTCAAACCCACCATCCTGTTCATCCTGCAATCCTGTCTCTGATCGGACAGGCGGGCCCAAACCGCTCCTGTCGCCCGAGGCCGCGTTCTTCAGTGCCTCCCCGACTCTCCGTTCCAGACCGTTTCCCGCGCTCAACGCCGCCGGGCGCGTGTTTTCTTCGGCGCCGTTTCCGGCTTGGGCGGCACGATTACAACCGGGCACCGGGCCCGCTTGATCACGCGGCTGGCGGTGCTGCCGACAATCAGATCGTAGAAGGCACCGTGCCCGTGTGACCCGAGCACGATGAAGTCCGCCCCCACCTCCTCCGCCGCGTCGAGAATGCTCTGGCCCGGAAAGCCCGACGCGCTCCGCACCGTGACCTCGAGACCGTCCTTTTGCACCTGCTGCCGCAGCCGGGCCAATTGCTTTTCCGCCGCCAGCCCCGCCTGTTCGGCGTACTCGGCGGTGAGCTGCGTGCCGAAATCGCTATCCGTGAGCACCGGCGGCTGCACCACGTGGAGGACCACCAACCGACCGCCAAGGCCGCGGGCGAGTTCCTCCGCGGCGGCCACGACCCGCTTGGAGACGGCGGAAAAATCAATCGGAACGAGGATGGTTTTCATGGGACTGGGGGTTGAAAGCCGCGGAAAAAAACGACGCGCCGGTCAGCGGCTACTGGCCGGGGCGAACGACGATGACGGGGCGGCGGCTGCGCGCCATGACGGACGCCGCCACCGAACCCAGCAACGCCTTGGAAATCCCACCGCGGCCGTGCGACGCGAGGCAAATGGCGTCCGCGCCGAAGCGCTCGGCCTCGCGGCAGATCGCCTCCGCGGCGTCGCGATGCTCGACCACGTGGAATTCGGGCCGGATGCCCAGCCGCGCCGCCTCCTCCGGAACGAGATCCCGGAGGCGTTCCCGCGGATCGACGCCGGGGCGGGCGCCCTTGCGCTTCGCGGCACTGGGCGCGACCACGTGCAGGAGCTCCAGCACGCCGCCGGGTGGCAGCACCGCACAGGCCCACGGCACCGCCGCGTCGCCCAGGGACGAAAAATCCGTCGTGACCAAGACCCGGCGAAAGTGCGGCACATGCTTCTGACGCGGATCGGCGACCACGACCGCGGGCACGCTCGCCACGCTCATCGGCGCGTGGTGCATCAGGTTTCGGGATACGGACCCGTGCCAGAGCCAGCCGATCCCGTGCCGCTGATGCGTGCCGGTGACGAGCAAATCGGCGCCCGCCGCCTCCGCGGTTTCGATGATTTCCGGATCCGGCGCCCCCCACGTCGGCTTCACCACCGTGGTGAAGTCCTCGACTCCAATGGTGTCGCGCACGTGCTTGCGCAGGTTCCGTTCGAGCGTGGCCTGGATCCGCGTGGCGTTACGGGCGATCGGCGCCAGCACCTTGGCCCCGTCGAGCTCACGCTCGTCCTGCTTCCAGTTGACGTGGCAGACGGTGAGTTCGCATGGCCCGAGGCTCCGCCACTGCCCGACCCAGCGCAGCACGCTTTCCGTGCAGGCGCCGAAATCGAGCGCGGCCATCACCTTGAGCGGCGCCTCACCCCGCGCCCACGCGAGGAATGGCGCCGTATGCCGCACGACCAGCGTGGGACAGGGCGCATTCTGCGCGAGCTCGTCCGAGATGCTCCCCACCGCCCAGCGGTCGAGCCCGGATTTCCGGCGCGACGAGACGACCACGAACGCCGGCGGCGCCGCCGTGATGAAGTCCAGCAAGGACGCCGCCGCCCAGCCCTCCCGAAGCAGGACGGTTTCCACCGCGAGCCCATCCGTTCCCACCCGGCGCGCCTCCTCGAGGAGTCGGGCCTCGCCGACCCGCACCGACACCCGGCGCTGGCGCTCCGCGACGAGGAACCCGGGCCCGAGGTCGAGCGCGTGCACGAGGACGAGCGTGAACCCGCCGCGGCGGGCCAGCGCAGCCGCAACGGTCACGGCGTTGCCGCCGGGTTCGGAAAAATCGGTGACGCAAACGAGGCGGAGGGACGTGGAGTGGGAGGTCATCACAGGGGGGTGAACGGTGCTGCACTACGATGCCGCAAGTTGCAATCACGAGCTCCGCATCCCGCGCGATTCTGTCCGCATTTCTTGCGCGGCCGCCCGGCGGTCGCGGCGCAAAGCCGCTCCTACACCTTCCAACTCTGCAGGGTGCGGATGTAATTCGCGCGTTCGAACATCGAGGGGTCGCGGCAAGCCTGCAGGTTAAGCAGGCCGCGGAACTGGTCGATCGACTCGTAGCCGTGGGCGCGCATCCAGGCCTCGAGCCCGCGCAGAAACGACGCCAGGACCGCCGGCCCGTGTTTCAATAAAACGGATACAAGCTGCACCGCGTACGCGCCGGTGAGCAACGCCTTCACGACGTCGTCCGCCGTTTGAAAACCGCCGGTCGCGGCCAGCGTGCCGCGCAGGTGCGGCGAGAGAATCGCCAGCCACCGCAATCGCAGCAGCGTCTCCTCGGACTCAGACAGCCGCAGGTGCGTCTGCACCTCGAGGTCGTTGATATTGATGTCCGGCTGATAAAACCGGTTGAAGATCACCACGCCCGCGGCGCCCGCGAGTTCGAGCGCGATCGCAAGCTGGGCGAGCGCGGTGTGGTAGGGCGAAAGTTTCACGGCGACGGGAATCCGCACCGCACCGGCCACGCGGCCAACCACTTCGAGCATCTCGGCTTCGATCTGGTCGGAGGCGATCGTGATGTCGGTCACGACCCGATAGAAGTTCAACTCAATCGCATCAGCTCCCGCGCGTTCCAGCCGGAGCGCAAAATCGGTCCAGTTGCCCGGATGCTGTCCGTTCATCGAGGCGATCACCGGCACGGTCAGCACCTGTTTGAGATGCGCGACCTGGCGCAGGTACTGGTCCGGCGAAACCTGATAATCGGCGTATTCGGGAAACTCCTCGGGCCCGCCGGCACCAGGCATCGCAAGCGGCACGGTCCGGTTGGGCGGCTCGAGTTGTTCCTCAAACAGGGAGCGCATGACGAGGGCGCCGGCGCCGGCATCCTGCAGCTTGCGGGCGAGATGGGCGTTGTCGCAAAACGGCGACGCGCCCACGACGAACGGGGAGGCGAGTTTCAGTCCGAGATACGAGGTCGCGAAATTCATGGGTGGGGGTTTGGGAGGTGAGGACTCGGACGCCATCGAACGTTCCGCGCCGCCTCGGCCGACTTCGGGGGCGCGCCGCTGGCCGACCTCGGCTCAGAGGGTCGGCCGGGGCCGATTGCCCTCGAGTCTCGCCGCCGCCGCCTGCGTGAAGCGGGTCCAAGGAATCGCGCGCAGTCGCTCGGGGTCGATGGGTGCACCGGTGGCCTCACAGACGCCGTACTTGCCCTCCTGAATGCGCTTCAGCGCCGCCTCGACCTCGGCCAACTCGACCTCCTCGAGGGAAAGCTCGGCGACCAGTTCGTCACGCTCCTGCTGGGTCTCGGCGGCGTCACCGAAATCTCCGACGACGTCGCTCCGACCGGTGCGGAGGGCCGCCTGCCGCGAGTCGCGTTCCCGCTGCAGGACTTCGCGCGTCCGCAGCAACGCGGCCTGATGCCAGTCCCAAGGGGACGAACTGGCCGGATCCGAATGGACGGTGAGGTTTTTCATCGCCGCGACCCTACCTCCCCCGGGCGCCCGCGGCTCCGCGACGTTTGGCGATTGCTGGGCGGATCTTGCGCGGCGCGGGGCAGCCTTCCGCCCTGGGTGGCCGCTCGAGCAGTCCCGGTCGCCGCGTCCCGTTCCCCACCGCGAGCGCGACGGCGTTGTGGGTGGTTCCTGGATACGCTCGCCCTTACAGCACGGTTCCCTCCAGGAAGGCCTCGCCGGACTGCAACCGGAGGATGTTGCCGGTCGTGATCCGGGCGATCTCGGTGAGCGCCTCGTGCGTCAGGAAGGCCTGATGCGACGTGATCAGAACGTTCGGAAACGAGAGCAGCTGGGTGAGTTCGTCATCCTGGAGCATCGAGCCCGAGTGATCCTCGAAAAAAATTCCCTCCTCTTCCTCGTAGACATCGAGCGCCACCCCGCCCAGGTGGCCGCTTTTCAGGTGCTGGAGCAGCGCGGTGGTGTCGATCAGTTTGCCCCGGCTGGTATTGAGGACGTAGGCGCCCGGCTTGAGGCGCGCGAAGGTGCGCGCGTTCAGCAGGTGATGCGTGTCCGGGTTCAGCGGCAGGTGCAGGGTGAGAATGTCGCTCTCCGCGAGCACCGTATCCCAGTCCGCATATTTCACCCCGTATCCGGCCGCCCAGGCCGGGTCGGGAAACGGATCGTACGCGAGCACGCGGGTCTCGAAGCCGCGGAAGATTTGTGCGGCGATGCGGCCGATCCGGCCCGTGCCGGCGACCCCCACGGTCTTCCCGCAGAGGTCGAATCCCACGAG
>JBEIHL010000384.1:0-4555 GCA_040381375.1 Opitutaceae bacterium | reverse complement strand
GGGCTTTTTTGTGCCTGCGGTTGTCGCCGTCAGAAGCGCACGAGTCGTGAATCGGATTCGACCTGTGGGAGCGGGTTTTAGCCGCGACAGAACGTGGGATAGAACGGCCCGTCGCGGCGTAAAGCCGCTCCCACAGGTCGAATCCGATTCACGACTCGCGCGCTTCTGACGGCGACAACCGCAGGCACAAAAAAGCCCCGCGTTGGGACGCGGGGCTTGAAACTGAACGGAGCGAAGAACGCGCCTTACGAAGCGGCGACGGACGACGCCTGGATCACTGGGATCTTGAAGGCGCCACGGCCCTCGCGCTTGAGGAGCGGGCTCTTGTTGGCGGCGGCGACGATCTCCTTCTCGGAGCCGACGAAGCGCTCCTTCGCGGCGTCTATCTTCAGCAGCGGACCGACCATGGTCTGGGTCGTGCCGACGTTGACCTCGTTGGCCTTGAGGTGATCGAGCATCCGGCCGAAGGCTTCCTTCGTGACGGCGCTGGACTTGATCGACTCGGCCAGCGCGTCGTTCGACTTGTTGGCCCCGACCAAGTAGGAAACGTTGCCGAGATGGCAGAGGGCCGACGAGTAGTGGCAGTCTTCCACGAGACCGGTGACGACCTTACGCTCCTTGACCGCCTTGACGAAGTTGGCGCGATGGGGCGCCGTTGCCGCCGTTGGTGAAGGCTTGGATCTTGGTGTTGTTGTTATCGTAGATCGTGCAGTTACCGGACTCCGTGATTTGCACGTAGCCGCCTTCGCACTGGACAATCACACCGACGCGGGAACCGCGGTAGGCGTCCATGGCCTTCATGCCCTTCTTCATCGGAAGACCGCGCACTTCGAAGATCAGCGGAGCTTTCTCGTAGCCGAAGACGGAGATGAGGGTGTTCGGGGTCTCGGCATCATCGTCGTAGCCGAAGCGGCCACCGAAGCTCATGACCGAGGAGGGCAGGCCCTTCTCACCGAGGAACCAACGGGCAACGTCCATCTGGTGGATGCCCTGGTTGGTGATGTCGCCGCCACCGTAGTTCCAGAACCAGTGCCAGTCGTAATGAATCGGGCCCCTGGCTCCATTGCGACGCGGGGGCGTAAGATCGGCCGGGCCGGTCCACTGGTCGTAATCGACCGTCGGCAGAACCTTCTGCGGGCCGGTGGTCTTGCCGATGCTCAGGCGCTCCTTGTAGCACAGGCCGCGGGCCCACTGGATCTTGCCGAGCTTGCCGGAGCGAACGTACGCGATCGACTCCATGATGTCCTGCGAGGAGCGATTCTGCGTGCCCGCCTGGACGATATTCTTGTTGTACTTCTTCGCCGCCTCGACCGCCTGGCGACCTTCCCAGACATTGTGCGAAAGCGGCTTCTCGACGTACACATCCTTGCCGGCCTGCAGGCCCCAGATCGTCTGCAGCGAGTGCTGGTGATTGGGCGTGGCGAGGACCACCGCGTCGATGGACTTGTCCTCAAGCAGCTTCCGGTAATCGCCGTACGTCTTCGGCGACACACCGACCTTTTCGCAATCCGCCTTGCGCTTCGCGAGCACGTCGGAGTCGACATCGCAAATCGCCACGAGCTTCGAACCGGGCAGCTTGTTGCAGTAGTCCATCATGTGCCCGCGTCCTTGGGCATTGATGCCGACGACCGCGACGCGAACGTCGCCGTTGGCGCTGCCCGAGGAGGCAACCTGACCATAGAGCCGGGAATTACCGGCGAGGAAGGCGGCGCCACTGCCGACGAGTGAGGCGCGGATGAACTCTTTGCGTGTGCAGTTTTTCATAGGGGCTGTTGCGGATTGGTGATAAAAATCAAGCACACCGGCTGGCAGGCAGGGCGATCAGGGGAAAGTCAGCACGGGTGGCGAAGTCCATTTAGGGTTCCAAAAGAAGGGTCGGAGGTCAACCCTGCGAGTGAACTTGACGCGCAAAAAAACGGAACGATGCGCGCCGCCGCGAAATTCCCGTTCCAGTTACTTAAACCCTCTCTGGACAGTCCTGACGGGAGCTGCCCGGCATCAGCCAAGACTTTGCGAAACGGACCGCGGGCGGGATCCGGGGTTGACCGCCTACCCTGCCCCCCAACCCTCTCACCGTCATGAGCAAACTCCTCGGAAAACGCGCCCTTGTGACTGCCGGCGCCCAGGGCATCGGCCTGGCCATCAGCCGCCAGCTGCTGCGCGCCGGTTGCGATGTCTTCATCCACTATCATGCCAGCGCGGACGCTGCCCACGCCCTGATTCGCGAAGCCGCCGACCTGGGGCGCCCCTGCGCCAACTCCCGCGGGGACCTGACCCGCACCGAAGACTGCAACCGGGTGGTCGCGGAAGCGGTGGAGTTTCTCGGCGGGCTCGATGTGTTGATCAACAACGCGGGCTCCCTCCTGGCGCGGCGCGCGTTCACCGAAGCCGACGACGATTTCTGGGCGCAGACGATTCAGCTCAACGTGGGGAGCGTGCGGAAGGTCACCCGCGCCGCGGTGCCTCATCTGGTCGCCGCCGCCAAATCCGCCGGCGGCGCGAGCATCGTCAACCTATCCTCCCTCGCCGGACGCAAGGGCGGTCACGCCGGCTCGCTGGCCTACTCCACCGCGAAGGGCGCCGTCCTCACCTTCACCCGCGCACTCGCCGCCGAGCTGGGGCCGCAGGGCATCCGCGTCAACGCCCTCGCCCCCGGCCTGATCCTCGGCACGAGCTTTCACACCACGCATACGACGGAGCAGTCCGCCAACGCGACGATCGCCACGATCCCGCTGGGCCGCGCCGGCACCGCCGAGGACGTCGCCCGGGCCGCCGTCTTCCTGGCCGGCGAGTTCGACGGCTTCATCAACGGCGCCACGCTCGACATCAACGGCGGCGTGTATTGCGCCTGAACCTTTCGCTCGCTGTGAACTTCACCGGCCGCGTCGTCTGGATCACGGGAGCCTCGTCCGGCATCGGCGAAGCCACCGCGCTCGCCTTTGCCGCCGCCGGAGCCCGCCTGGTCCTGTCGAGCCGGCGACCGGAGGAACTGGAACGCGTGCGCCGGGCGTGCGACCGACCCGACGACCATATCGTCGTCCCCCTCGACCTGACGCGCAGCGAAACTTTTCCCACGCTCGTAGCCGGTGTGCTCACCTGCTGTGGCGGGATCGACGTCCTCATCAACAACGGAGGCGTCAGCCAGCGCTCTTACGCCGCCGAGGCGCGGCTCGAAGTGGAACGCGCCCTGATGGAGGTCGACTACTTCGGGCCGGTCGCGCTGACCAAGGCCGTGCTCACCTCGATGCGCGGCCGCCGCTCCGGCCACGTGGTCGTGATCAGCAGCGTGATGGGGCATCTCGGCACGCCCGGCCGCTCGACCTACGCCGCGGCGAAGCACGCCCTGCACGGCTACTTCGACTCCCTGCGCGCCGAGGTCTGGCGCGACGGCCTCCACGTCACGATCGTTTGTCCCGGGTACGTCCGGACCGCCGTGTCGGCCAACGCCCTCGGCCCCCGCGGCGAAGCGATCGGCCCGGCCGGCGCCCAGGAGCGGGGCATCAGCCCCGAGCGCTGCGCCCGCGCCATCCTGCGCGGCGTGGCCCGCCGGCGCGAAGAGGTGTACGTCGGCGGCTGGGAGGTCGCGGGCATCTACCTGAAGCGCTTCACCCCGTGGCTGCTCTCGCGGATCGTGCGCCGGATGAAATTTTCGGTGCAGACGTAGGCGGCGCGCCCCCCTGGGAGCGCGGCCGCCCCCGGCCGCAAAGATCGGAATGCGGACAAGGGCGTCCGCGCTTCCGGGAAAGACTACGCGTAACCGCCGCCCGGCTTGATCCCGAGTTCCTGCCGGCGCATTCGGCGATCGGCCGCGGCCCGGCGCTCGTATCCACTCTTCCGATGCTCCGCCATGGGGTCGCCGGGCAACTGGTTCGCGCGGCGCCAGGCGGCGAGCGCCGGGGCGACGTCCGTGAAGAACGCGCGCTTCAGGATCAGCTCGGCGTCGACCACATTGTTTTTCGCCTGCGCGCGGCGCAGCGCGTCGTGGTCGACGAGCGCCGCCTTCACGTAGAGTTCCTGCGCCATCACCACGGTCTGGATCGTCGCCTCGATCTTCGGCTTCTCGTTGTGCGACTGGTCGATCATGTACGCGATCTTCGGCCGCCGGCCGCGGTCATGGGCGAAGCCGTGGATTTCATGAAAGATCCGGAACACCTGATACGGATCGATCGAGCCGAGCGTGAGATCGTCGTCGGCGTAACGGCGGTCATTGAAGTGGAAGCCGCCGAGCATGTCCTCGTCGAGCAGCCACGCCACGATCTGCTCGATGTTCTGCGCGACGTAATGATGTCCGGTGTCGACCAGCACCTTCGCGCGCGGCCCGGCCTTTTTCGCCAGCAGGAGCGCCATGCCCCAGTCGGCAACGTCCGTCGCATAAAACGCCGGCTCGAACGGCTTGTACTCGACGAGCATCGTCTGCTTCGGCCCGAGCTTCCCGTGCAGGGCGCGCAGGGCCGACTCGAAGTGACGCTTGCGTTCGCGGACATCGCCTTGGCCGGGATAGTTGGTGCCGTCGGCGAACCACAGCGACAGATACTCGCTGCCGACGGCCTGGCCG
>JBEIHL010000383.1:0-4557 GCA_040381375.1 Opitutaceae bacterium | reverse complement strand
GTATCGGTGCGAAACCGGACTCAGTAGTGCTTCACGTAGCCGTTCCGGCGCAGGCGCTCAAGCCAGCGCTCTTGGCTGGCGCGGCCCATCTGCTGCAGGAGAATCCGCTCGATCTGGTCGCGCACTTCGTCGATCGGCTGGATGCCCGCGACCTTGCGTTCCTCGGCGTAAAGCAGAAAGGCGCCCTCAGGGAGCAGGATCACGCTCGAGGCCTCGCCCTTTTTCAGGGTGAAGGCCGGGTCGCTGAATTCCTTCTTGAAGTCCGAGCGCTTCATCCATCCCCAATCTCCGCCCTTGGAGCGCTTCATGTCGTTGCTGAATTCTTTCGCCAGGTCCTCGAACTTCTCGCCGGCCTTGAGGCGGCCGAGGATCGTGTTGGCCTTCTCGGTCAGAGTGGCGTCGGTCTCGTTCTCGGTGCGCGTGAGCTGGATCAGCCGCAGGTGGACGGCGTCCTCCTGGTAGAAACGATCTTTGTTCTCGTTGTAAAAGGTCTCGATCCGCACCGGGCTCACTACGCTCTGCGATTTCCGCTGCTGGCCCTGCATGTACTGGAAGATGATGTTCTCTTCGACCTCGCGGCGGTAGTCGCGCTGGGTCTGTCCCTTGGCCTTCAGGAAGGCGAGGAACTTGGACCGGTCGCCCTCGAAACGCTCCGCAATCTCGTCGGCAATCGCGTTGTCCACGTAATGGTACGGGATCTGGCGCTTCTCGTCCTTGCGGAACTCCTTCACGATCAGCACGCGGTCGATCAGGTCCTGGATCGCGCTGTCTTGGAGCTGCTCCAGCCGCTCCTGAAACTCCTTCTCGTTCCGGGCCTCATTGCGGATCTGGGGCAGGAGGGGCCCGATGTACTGCATCACGTCGGCGACGGTGATGATCTTCTCTTCCGCCACGGCGACGATCCCGTTGGCGAAGCGGAGGTTGAGATTGTCCGCCACGTCACCGCCGGCGGGGCCGGTGGAGGGGGTGGCTTGGGCGAAAGCGCTGACTCCGGACGCAGCGGCGAGAACAACGGACAGGATGCAGCGACGTGACGTCATGGATTCGGCAGATTGTTCAGAAACGAGATGATTTCCTTCAAACGTAGGAGGGGCTTCGGGGTGGTCAACCTTGGAAACCGCGTGCCGACCTGCACCCAGTCGTCGCGACGACCACTGTTGCGCAGGCACTTCAGGCGGCTCGATTCGGTTTCGACGGAGACGATCCCTTTTTGTTCCGCGCGGATGCGAATCTCGGTGATCAGCAGGAGCGCCCGGACCTCGTCGCCGAACTTGCCGAAACGGTCGCGCAGGTCGGCCTCGATCTGTTTCAACGCGGCCAGCGAATCGGACATCGCGAGTTTCCGGTAAACGTCGATGCGGAGCCGCGTCTCCGCGAGATACGCCGGCGGGATCCGGGCCTGGATCCGCGAGACCTCCACGGCGTGTTCGTTCTCGGCATCCTTGATCGCAGTGTAGCCGTCCGTGTGCCGGCCAATATCCGACGCCGGCGCCGCGCCTTCGCCGACGAACACGAAGTCCAGCTTCACGCTCGCGCGGATCGCGGCGGCGGACTTCTCGCCCTTCAGTCGCGCGACCGATTGCCGGAGCAGCTGGCAGTAGAGTTCGAAGCCGACGCCGACGATGTGGCCGCTCTGTTCCGCGCCGAGCAGGTTGCCCGCGCCGCGCAGTTCGAGGTCGCGCATCGCGATCCGGAAGCCCGCCCCGAGCTGGTTGTTCTGCCGCATCGCGGTGAGCCGCTGCCGCGCGATCTCAAGCAGCCGCGTGTGCCGGTGGAGCAGGAGATAGGCATACGCCTGGTGCTTGAAGCGGCCGACGCGTCCACGGAGCTGATACAACTGCGACAACCCAAAGCGATCCGCACCCTCGATGATGATCGTGTTGCTGTTCGGGATATCCAGGCCGCTCTCGATGATCGTGGTCGAGACGAGCACCTGGTACCGGCCGGCGACGAACTCCGTCATGACCTCCTCGAGTTCATCCGCGTTCATCTGCCCGTGCCCGATGCCGACGGTCACCTCGGGCATCAGCTCCCGCAAGCGCGCCGCCACGAGGTCGATCGTCTGCACCCGGTTGTGCAGGTAGAAGACCTGGCCTCCGCGGCGGAGTTCGAAGCGGACGGCGTCGACCACGAGCTTCTCGTCATAGGTCTTCACGATCGTCTGGATCGGGTGACGGTTCGACGGCGGCGTCTCGATCACGCTCAGGTCGCGCGCGCCGGTCAGCGCCATGTAGAGCGTGCGCGGGATCGGCGTTGCGCTCATCGACAGCAGGTCGACCGTGGCGCGCATCCGCTTGAACTCCTCCTTGTGCTTCACGCCGAAACGCTGCTCCTCGTCGACGACGACGAGTCCAAGATCCTTGAATACGACGTCCCGCTGCAGCAGCCGGTGCGTGCCGATAAGGATGTCGACCTGGCCGGCGGCCGTGGCGGCGAGGATTTTCTTCAACTCGGCGCGGCTGCGGAACCGGCTGAGCATCTCGACCGCCACGGGATAGCCGGCCATCCGTTCGCGAAAGCTGTTCAGATGCTGCTGGGCGAGCACGGTCGTGGGCACGAGGACGGCCACCTGCCGGCCGCCTTGCACGGCCTTGAAGGCGGCTCGGATGGCGACCTCCGTCTTGCCGAAGCCGACGTCGCCGCAGATCAGCCGGTCCATCGGGCGGGTGCGTTCCATGTCCGCCTTGGTCTCGTGGATCGCCTTGAGCTGGTCGCGCGTCTCCGTGAAGGGAAACGACGCCTCGAACTCCTTCTGCCAGGTGTTGTCGTCGGGGAACGCGAATCCCGGCTGGGCTTCGCGCGCGGCGTGGATGCGCAGGAGCTCCGCCGCGAGGTCGATGGTCGCGCGCTCGGCGGCCTGGCGCGCTTTTTCCCAGCGGTTCGACCCGATGCGGCCGAGCTGCGGCTTCGCCTTGCTGAGGCCGACGTAGCGGCTGATCAGGTGCGACTCCTGCAGCGGCACGTGCAGCGTCACGTGGTCGTCGAACTCCAGCGAGATCACCTCGCGGATGCCCTGGGCGGTATCCAGTTTCGTGAGACCGCGGTAGAGCGCGATGCCGTGTTGCAGGTGGACGACGAAGTCGCCTTCGACCAGCTCCGAGAAATCCAACAACTGGTCGACCTGCGCCCGATGCACGACCGCGCGCGTGTGCAACGCCGGCCGGCGCTGCCGCTGGCGGCCGAAGATTTCGGTCTCGGTCACGACCACGAGGCCGGCTGGTCCGTGGCTGGATGATGGAGCCGGGGCGCCCTCGCCCCGCAGGGGAGCCGCCTTTCCCCCGGGGCGAGGGCGCCCCGGCTCCAGGCTGAGCTCAGCGCCGGGACGGAAGGTGATCCGAAACCCCTCATTCAAGGTGCCGCGCCACCACTGCGGCCGGATGCCCTTGAGCGCGGGCTCCGCGGCGAGGATTTCCTGCGCGCGCTGTTCCTCGCCTTCCTTGGACATCACGCAGGCGACGTCGTATCCGGATTTTCGCCACGTCGCGACCTGGTGCAGAAATTCGCGCCGGGCCTCCTCTTCGACGCCGAGTCGCTCCTGAGCCACGAGCGCATCGTCGGGGTAGCGGCGGTGGTGCACGAGGCTCTCGGTGTCCCACGTCTGCTCGTCCGTCACGCCGTCGAAGAGCGCGCTCGCCTCATCGATGTCGCTGACGCCAAACGCGCCCGTCACGCGGCCGAGCAGCGGCGTGAGTCCGTCGGTGCCCTCGCGCGCGAACAGGCTGAACTCCGGTTCCAGGGTCGCCGGCTCCACGAACACGAGCTGGGTCGCGGTGCTGAGGTAGTCGGCAAGCCCGGCCTTCGCGGGGTCGAGCCGGATGCGAGGGGAGGCGGCGACGGAAATCGATTCGACGGTGGCGCCCGAACGCTGCGTGACGGGATCGAATTCCCGGATCGATTCGATTTCGTCGCCGAAGAAATCCAGCCGGTACGGCTGGCTCGCGGTCACCGGGTACACGTCGATGATGCCGCCCCGCACCGCGTAGTGGCCCGGTGCCTCGCAGACTGCCTCGGAGTCGTAGTCGAGTTCGCGCAGCAACTCGAGCAGGCCCTGGAACGGCTGGGTCTGCCCGCGCCGGAGGGTGAGTTCGCGCCGGGAAAATTCCTCGAGGGCCGGCACCGGCTGCAGCAGGGCCGCGGGCGTGGTCACGACCACGAGCGTGTCCGGCGTGGACATCAGGCTCCGCGTGGCGCGGAGCCGCGAGAGCACGGTGAGCCGGTCGTGCGAGGCGGAGAACGCCTCGCGCATGTCACCGCCCTCCGGCATGGTTTCTGGAAAAACCAGCCTGGACTTCGGCCCCCCGCCGCCCGCGGCCGCATGGAAGAACACGATATCTTCGGCGAGGTGTTCGGCTTCCTTCAGACTCTCGGTCACGATGAGCCAGACCGGCGCGGGAAACCGCCGGCAGAGCTCCGCGATGACAGCGCCCCGGGCGGCCGGGCAGATGCCGGTGAGCTTGCGGCGGGAAAGGGACGCGACGACCTGCATGGACGAAATTTACGAGGAAGGAGAGGAATCGATGGAGGGCAAACCGGGAGCCTTCGTCCCTGGGAGCGCCG
>JBEIHL010000382.1:0-4562 GCA_040381375.1 Opitutaceae bacterium | reverse complement strand
TGCAAATCGGCCCTTCCGGCGCTGGCCGATTGATTTTCAACCGGAGAATACACTCGCTGGCCCGCACCATGCCACGCTCCAACTACGAAGACGAAATCTTCATTTCGTGGGTCGAACTCCATCGCGATGCCCGCCACCTCTCCCCCCTGCTCCACGCGAAAGGAAACTGGAAGGGCATCATCGCCATCACCCGCGGCGGCCTCGTGCCCGCCGCGCTCGTCGCCCGGGAACTCGATATCCGATTGGTGGATACCATCTGCGTGACCAGCTACATGGCCGCCGAGGTCGGCAAGGAAGGCACAAACGCAGACGGCGGTGAACGTCCTCAAGGGCCTGGCGGGCGACGGCGAGGGTTTCCCGCTTCATCATGGCCAGGCACATGGTCGCCAAGATTGCAGAACTCCCCCGGGTGGTCGCAAACTCGTGCAGGTCGGTCGGATTGAGATCGGCCTGTCCAACGTCGACGGCCGGATTCATGCCTGCCGCAATGTCTGCCCGCATGCCGTAGCACCCGTCTGCGTCGGAAAAATCAGCGGCACGACGCTGCCGTCGAAGGTTTATGAATACGCCTATGGCCACGAGGGCTGCATTCTGCGTTGTCCGTGGCATGGCTGGGAATTCGATCTGCGCACGGTGAACACCTCGTCGATCCCGCCACCCGCCTGAAACGAATTCCCGTCGAGGTTGCGGCGCCGGTGGGCCCAGGCGAGAACCTCGAAGAGTTCCCCGTCGAGCGACACGGCGAAGACCTCTGGATCATTCTCCCTGGCGGCACCCCCGGACTCTGACCACCCACCAGGTCTGCCGTCGCCCGTCCCAGTCTCATCGATGCCGATGTCCACAACGCGTTCGCCGATGTTCGGGCTGAACTCCGACCCTATCTGTCCCGCCGCTGGCAGGTCTACGCGGACAATCATGGCATCGTCGTACCGTCCACTGGCGACGTCTCGCCGGTCGGCGTCCAGCACGAAGACGCCCGCCCGCCGTCCGGCGGCATGGCCGGCAGCGACCCCGCGTTCCTGATCCGTGATCATCTCGATCGCGATGGCGTCGACTATGCCATTCTCACCGGCTCGCACGTGCTGGGACTTTCGGTTCATCCCGATCCCGACTGGGGCAACGTGATTGCGACCGCGTACAACCAGAACCTCGCCGATCGCTGGCTCAGCCATTCGCCGCGGTTTCGCGGCTCCATTGTCGTCAATCATTCCGGCCCCGCCGCCGCCGCCCGGGAAATCCGGCGGTATGCGCCCGACCGGCGATTTGTCCAGGTCCTGATGGCGAGTGATCGCCCCGTCTCTTCGGGCCGCGTTTTTTCCACCCGCTCTACGAGGCGGCCGCCGAATACAATCTGCCGGTCGCAATTCACCCGGGTACCGAGGGAGCAGGCAACGCCGGTGCACCCACTCCCGCCGGCCGGACCACCCGTTACCTCGAATGGCACAATATCGTCCCGATTAATTTCATGGCGCACGTCAATTCCCTCGTGTGCGAGGGAGTTTTTGCGCAGTTTCCCACGCTTAAATTCGTCGGCGTCGAAGGCGGCCTGGCTTGGCTTCCGCACCTGATGTGGCGCATGGACAAGAATTACAAAGCCCTGCGCGCGGAAACCCCGTAGCCGAAAAAACTCCCCAGCCAGCATATCGCGATCATGTTTATCTGACGACGCAGCCCATCGAGGAGCCCGAAAAACCCGCGCAACTCCTCCAGAGTCTGGAGATGATCGACGCGCCGCGAAACATTCTCTTTTCGAGCGACTACCCCCACTGGGACTTCGACCATCCGCCCATGGCCCTGACGGGCCTGCCCGCGGCAGGGAAGGATCGCATCTTTCATCAAAACGCCGCCGACCTCTATGGGCTTGGCCCCTGGGCCGCCTGAGTCGCACCGGTTCTCGATTGTTTCCCCGGCGCAGCCTGCGCGGATTGCAGGCAGTCGTAGTCGCTTCCGGCGGTTCCACTTTGGCTGCCGGAGAACTGAGGCGCCCCCGTTGGGGGGTTTGCAGCTATGGCGTTCGGTGCGGCGGGTGCTTGACCCCGCCCGACTTCGCCCCGTTGTCGAAGCACCGCGCATGCAGGGCATCCCGCTCATCCAGGATCTCGCCATCCTCCTCGTCGTTGCCGGCGTGGTGGGGTGGTTGTGCCAGCGGGTCGGGCTTTCGGTGATCGTCGGCTTTCTGATCGCCGGCCTGCTAGTGGGGCCGCACTCGCCGGCCTTCGCGCTCGTGGGCGACCTGGAGCGGGTCGGGGCACTGGCGGAGCTGGGACTCGTCTTCCTGATGTTCTCGATCGGGCTGCAACTCAGCCTGCGCCGGCTGCAGCGGCTGGGCGTGTCGCTGTTTCTCGCGGCGTTTGCCGGGGCGATCATTGTTTTCCACGCGTCGCGGCTCCTGGCGCTCGCGCTCGGCTGGAGCGGTCGCGAAGGACTCTTCCTCGCGGCGATGCTGATGGTATCGTCGACGGCGATCATCAGTCGTATCCTCCAAGAGACCGGGATCAACCATGAGCGTCCGGGGCAGTTGGCGCTGGGTGTATCGGTGCTCGAGGACGTGTTTGCGGTCGTGATGCTGGCGCTGCTCAGTTCCGTGGCGCATTTCAACCAGGAGGGAGCGACGCGGATACCCGAGTCGTTGCTGATGCTCGGCGCGTTCGTGGCCGTGACGGGCATCGCGGGCCTGCTGCTGGTACCATGGCTGCTGAAGCGGATGAACGTGGCGGCAGACGAGGAACTCCAAACGCTCGGCATGGCGGCGCTGCTGTTCGGACTGGCGATGGTGGCGCACGGGGCGGGATTTTCGCTGGCGCTCGGGGCTTATCTGCTCGGGGCGATCGTGGCGGAGACGCCTTACCGCCACCAGGTGGAGCGGACGTTCTCGGGCCTGCGGGGCGTGTTTAGCGCGGTCTTCTTTGTGGCGATCGGCATGCAGATCGACGTGCAGGTTCTCGGGCGCGAAGCCGCTCTGATCGCCGGCATCGCCTTGTTTGCCCTCGTGGTGCGTCCGAGTGCGGTGACCGCGGGTCTCGTGCTGATCGGCACGCCGCCGAAGGACGCATTGCGGACGGCCCTGACGGTGACGCCGGTGGGCGAGTTCTCCTTCATCATCGCGCAGCTCGGGGTCACGTCGGCCGTGGTGCCGGCCCGCTTTTTTCCGCTGGCGGTTGGAGTCTCGCTGCTGACTGCGCTGGCCGCGCCGGTGTTGACGCGGCGTTCCGAGCGGATTGCGGCGCTCGTGGCTTCGAGCCTGCCGAGGGGGTTGGCGGCCTGGTTGCGGGTCTATTTCAAGTGGCTCGAGAAACTGCGCCGTCGGCGGGCGCGCAACCAGCTGTGGCAACTGAGCCGCAAGCGCATCGTGCAGGTGGGGGTGGGCATGCTGTTCGTGACGGGCCTGGTGTGGTTCTCCGGCCAGCTCTTCGCGGTGGTGGACGACTGGCTGGGGCGGCAGTTTTCGCCGCCGGCGGTGCAACTCGGTTTCTGGATCGCGCTGACGCTCGTGATTCTGGCGCCGCTCGTGGCGATCTGGCGCAATCTTTCCGCGATGGCGCTGTTGTACGCGGAGATCTCGACCAAGGGCCAGCCGCGGGCGAAGCGCCTGCGACCCCTGATCGAGACGGCGCTCAAGTTTGCCGCGGGCGTGGGCCTTTATGCCTGGCTCACGGCGATTCTGCCTGCGGAAGGTACGACCCGCTGGCTTCTCGTGGTGAGTGGCGTCGTGGCGGTGGTGGCGCTGCTCTTGCTGCGCCGGAAGCTGATTCTCTGGCACAGCGAAATGGAGATCGAGATCATGAGCACGATCGAGACCGGCGACGGCAAGATGAGCGTCTCCGCGGCGCCGTGGCTGCAGCCGCACACCAAATGGAACCTGCGCATGGTCGACTGCACCCTGCCGGACCTGGCGGATTGTCAGGGCAAGCGAATCGCGGAACTCGACCTGCGGGCGCGTCTGGGCTGCACCATTGTGGGCATCGAGCGGCAGGGCTTCATGATTCCGCTGCCGCCGCCGGACACCGTGCTTTATCCGCAGGACAAGGTGCTGCTCATGGGCACGGCGGATCAAGTGCGGGCGGGCCGGGCTTTTCTCGGGGGCGTCTCCGGGCTCCCGGTGACGGACTCCGTATTCGGGGACGTCCGCATGGAATCGATCGTCCTGCCCGAGTGGACTCGCGCCGCGGGGAGGGCGCTGGGGCAATCGCTGCGGGGGCAGGAACACGGCGTGCAGATTGCCGGCGTGCACCGGGACGGACTGCTCATTCTGAATCCCGGGGCGCAGGAGGTGCTGCGGGTGAGGGACGAGATTCTGGTGTTGGGAACGCCGGTGCAGATCGCCGAGTTTTCGGCCTGGGTGCGCGAGCGGCCAGAGGAGAATCCGGACGTGAAGCCGGACTAGACGGACAAGAAAAAAGCGCGCCGGGTGGCGCGCTTGGAGGGTGCGACGGAATCGCGGGCGTTCAGTTCGAGCCGTGGCGAACCGTCGGTTCAGCTTTCTTGACTTCGGGCGTCTTCGCGGGCTCCGGCACGGGTTCCGGGTCATCCTTCGTGGACTTCTTAAACTCCTTGATCGATTG
>JBEIHL010000381.1:0-4564 GCA_040381375.1 Opitutaceae bacterium | reverse complement strand
GTGCGGGGGGGTGGGCTGCTCCCCGCCGCCCGTGTCCTTTCCCCCCCCCGCGCGTCCTCTTAAAAACCCCCCCCCAACAACGGCTCAACCTCGAACCCATCCCTTGAGACCACTCCGCGCGCTTCTCCCCTTCGGAACCTTGCTCGCCCTCGCGTGCTTCCTGCCGGCGGCCGAGCCGGTGCGACCGCCCCAGGTCCCCGCGGCGCCGCTCGTGCCGCCGGCGCCGCTTTCGCCAGCGGACTCGATGCGGAAGATTCACCTGCCGGCCGGTTATCGGGTCGAACTGGCCGCGGCGGAACCGCTCGTGCTCGATCCCGTGGCCTTCGACTGGGACGAACGCGGCCGGCTCTGGGTCGTCGAGATGGCTGACTATCCGCTCGGGATGGATGGCAAAGGCCAGGCGGGCGGTCGCGTGCGGATCCTTGAGGACACGGACCGCGACGGCACCTACGACCGCTCGTCGCTGTTCGCCGAAGGGCTGAGTTTCCCGACCGGTATTCTCACCTGGCGCGACGGCTGTCTCGTGACGGCGGCGCCCGACATCATCCGGCTCGAGGATCGCGACGGCGACGGCCGGGCCGATCGGCATGAGGTGCTCTTCACCGGCTTCAATCCCGGCAACCAGCAGCTCCGTCTCAACGGTCTCCGCTGGGGAGCCGACGGCTGGGTGTACTGCGCGAATGGCGGCCACCACGTGAACTACGGGAAGGACGTGAGCATCACCTCGACGTTGACCGGGCAGAAGATCGCGCTCGGCGCGCGTGATTTCCGCTTCAAGCCAGACACGGGCGAACTGGATCCGCTGAGCGGACCGGCCCAGTTCGGCCGCACGCGCGATGCGTGGGGCCGCTGGTTCGGCGTGCAGAATAGTTTTCCGCTTTGGCACTATGCGCTCGAGGACCATTATCTCCGGCGCAATCCGCACGTCGCGCCGCCGAACCCGAAGGTACTGCTGACCGAGAGCAACCCGCGCGTGTACCCGGTGCTCGAGCCGGAGCAGCGCTATCACAATTTCGCGCAGGCGGGACACTACACGTCGGCGTGCGGCCCGCTGATCGTGGCCGATCCGCTGCTGTTCGGCGCGGGCGCGCGTCCCGGCGTCGAGCACGCGCTGGTGTGCGAACCAGTGCACGGCCTCGTGCAACTGCTCCGGCTCACGCCCGACGGCACGACGTTCAGGGCGGAGCGGGTCGGGAGCGACCGGGCGGATTTCTTCGCGAGTGAGGATCGCTGGTGCCGGCCGGTGATGGTGCGCACCGGGCCCGACGGTGCCGCGTGGGTGGCCGACATGTACCGTTACATGATCGAGCATCCGCAGTGGCTGCCGGCGGTCGGCCAGCAGGATCTCGCCCCGCACTATCGGAGCGGCGACGACCGCGGGCGCGTGTATCGGATTTTCCCGGACGGCCGTCGGCCGGGGGCGGTGCCGGCGTTGGCCGGGCTCGATGCCGTCGCGTTGGTCGACCGGCTCGATTCGCCCAACGGCTGGGTTCGCGACAAGGCGCAGATGCTGCTCCACTGGCGCCAAGACCGGGCGGCGCTGCCGGCGCTCGAGCGGCTCGCGCGCGACGGAAGGAAGCCGCTCGGCCGGATGTACGCGTTGCACACGCTGGATTATTTCGGAGCGCTCACGGACGACGTGCTCGTCGCGGCGTTCGAGGACCGGGAGCCGGGCGTGCGCATCCACGCGCTCGTGCTGGCCGAGAAACGGACCGCCTCCCGGGTCGTGGCCGACGCCACGCAACTCGTCGGCGACTCGGACGCCCGGGTTCGGTTGCAGCTCGCCTTGTCGATCGGTGCCTGGAACGAGGCCGGCGCCGGTCGGGCGCTGGCGACGCTGGCGGCTCGGGATGGCGGCGATTCGATCCTGCGCGGGGCGGTGGCGAGTTCGCTGGTGCCGCACCTTGCGATCTTCGCGACGACATTCCAGGGACACGACGAACTGCTCGACGCCACGTTTCGGACGGCGCTCGGGGAAAAGCGCGATGACGTTATTCTCGCGCTGCTTGAGCCGCCGCTCACGCGCGCGACCGTCGGAGATCCCGCGAGCCTGGGCCGCGCGCGTTCTGCGTTGCTCCTCTTGCGTGGGCAGAAACTCACGCTCGAGTCGCTCGCGGCGAAACATGTGGACGACGCCCGCTGGACCGGCCTCGTCGCGCGCAAGAACGAGCTCTTCGCATCGATTCGCCGCACGCTGCCCTCGCTGCCGCTCGCGCAGCAGGCTTTTCTCGCCACGCTTCTCCTGGGCGATCCGGCCGAGGATTCCGCGGCGGTGGAATTGCTCGGCCGGCTGCTCGCCCCGCGCAGTGGTCTGCAACTGCTCGGTGACTACGTCGGCCCACTCGCGCGGATGGGCGACCCGCGCGTGCCGGACATTCTGTTGCGGGAATGGGAACAGCGCACACCGGGCGAGCGGTCGGTGATTCTCGACGCCCTCATGGGCCGCGAGGCGTGGGTGCCCGACCTGCTGGGGCGGGTCGAGGCCGGCAAAATTGCGGCGGGGAGCTTCGACGCCCAGCGCCAGGCGCGCCTGCTGAAGCACCCCAACGCCGCGATCCGGCGCAAGGCGAGCAGCGTGTTCACCGCGACCACGAACCGCTCGCGCGCGCAGGTGCTCGAGGCCTTCCGGCCGGCGCTGGCGGCGTCGGGCGACCGCGCGAAGGGCAAGGCCGTGTTCGCGCAGGCGTGCGCGGCGTGTCACCAACTCGAAGGCGCCGGACTGCCGCTCGGCCCGGATCTGCGTTCGGTCGTCGAACATCCGGCGGAGAAGCTGTTGATCTCGATTCTCGACCCCAATGCCGACATCCAGCCCGGCTTCGCGGCCTATTTCTGCGAGCTGAACAGCGGCGAGCAGCTGTACGGCTCGATCGCCTCCGAGACCGGCGGCAGCCTGGCGTTCCGGCTCGCCGACGGCACCACGCGCGCGATTGTGCGCAGTGACATCAAGTCGCTGCAGAGTTCGAACGTCTCGCTGATGCCCGAAGGACTCGAGGCGTCGCTCACGCCACAATCGCTGGCGGATTTGATCGCCTACCTGAAGGCGGCGAAATAAGGGTCCGCGCGCGCCATGATTCGTCACACCGTTGTTTTCCGTTTGAAACATGCCCCGGGCTCGCCCGCGGAGCGCGACTTCCTCGCCGCGGCGCAGGCGCTCGTCTCGATTCCCGGCGTGGAAAAGTTCGAGCTTCTCCGGCAGGTCGGGAAAAAGTGCGCCTACACCTTCGGCCTCTCGATGGAGTTCGCCGATGCCGAGGTCTACGCTCACTACAACGACCATCCCGCCCACGTGCGGTTCGTGCAGGAACGCTGGCTGGCGGAGGTCGCGGATTTTCTCGAGATCGACTACGCTCCTTTTTCAGTGCGGACCTGACCCCAACCCGTTCGCGCCACCCGCCCGGATCAACCCCGCAATCTATTCATCATGATGACCTCCTCCGCCCTCCGCTTCCTCCTCCCGGTTCTGGTGCTCAGCACCTTTGGGTTTGGCGCCGCGCCCGCGCCTGCGCCCGTCGTGCCCGACAAGGTGATCGTCCTCTATGACGGCAAGACGGTGAAGGACCTGAGCCAGTTCTACAAATGGCTCGGCCCGCTCGGAAAGGATCACGATCCGAACAAGGTGTTCACGATCGTCGACCGCATCGATGGCGCGCCGGCCATCCGCGTAAGCGGGCAGGACTGGGGCGGGATCACCACCCAGCAGGAGTACGCGAACTACAAACTCGTCCTGGAGTTTCGCTGGGGCGACGTCACCTGGGGTTCGCGGCAGGATCGCGCCCGCAACAGTGGAATTTTGCTTCATTGCATCGGCGAGGACGGCAACTACCGGAACGACTTCAAGGGCCACTGGGTCGCCTCGGTCGAGTACGAGATCCTCGAGGGCCGGATGGGCGACATCATCCTCGTCGGCGGCTTCAAGCCGGGCAGCGCGGAAAAGATCCTGCCGCGGCTCACCATGACGCAGACCACCGAACGCATCTGGGATCCGAACGGGCAGCCGAAGAATTTCATCCCGGGCATGGGTCACCTGCACTGGCAGCATTGGGATCCGCAATGGAAGGACGTATTGAATTTCCGGGGACCCAAGGACATCGACAAGCCCCATGGCCAGTGGAACCTCGCCGAGGCCGTCGCGGACGGGGACAAGCTGGTCTATTTCTACAACGGCGTGAAGGTCATGGAAGGCACCAAGGTCTGGCCGACGAGCGGCCGGATCCTGTTCCAGTCCGAGGGTGCGGAGATCTTCTTCCGTCGGATCGAACTGCATCCGCTGAAGAAGTAGGCCACGCGGGGAACCCCGGGGCTCCAGCTCGGCTCGCGGTGCCATGGGCCGAGCTGGAGGTCGGCGCTCCCAGGGTCGGAGCGCGACAACATGCCATAGATGTCAGCAACATAAATATCATGTTGCTAACATCGATGGCACATGCATGGTAGGTTGCAGTCGCTCCCCATCTGACTTGCCGGCGTCACTTGCCCACCCGGGTGCCGCCGATCTCCACCCGACCATGTCACTGCGAGTTTTCAGCGTGAGGCTGCCCCGGCCTCACGTCGTTTTCCTGCCCGGACT
>JBEIHL010000380.1:0-4587 GCA_040381375.1 Opitutaceae bacterium | reverse complement strand
TCGCCTCTACTACACGGCGCTGCCCATGGACTACAAGAGCGAGTCGGCGGAGTCCAATCTCTGCTACGCGGAGAGCCGCGATGGGATCACCTGGACCAAGCCGAACCTTGGGCTCGTCGATTTCCGCGGGTCGCGCGAGAATAACATCCTGATGGCGGGCAACACGGTGGACCGGTTCAGCGCCAACTTCGCTCCCTTCATCGATGGGCGTCCGGGTGTGCCGGCCGACGAACGCTTCAAGGCGGTCGGCGGCGTCTGGCCGAAGGGCGTGTTCGTGCTCGCCTCCGCGGATGGCATCCGCTGGCGCAAGTGGCGGCCGGATCCCGTTTTCACCGCTGGAGCCTTCGATAGCCAGAACGTCGCGTTCTGGTCTGAATCGGAGCAGTGCTACGTGCTCTTCTTCCGCGTCTTCACCGGCACCGATCACGCCACGGTCAAATCATGGCAGATGGACGGCTACCGGTCTATCGCGAGAACCACGTCTCCGGACCTAGTACACTGGACCAACCCGCAGCGCATGAGCTTCGGAGACACCCCGCTCGAGCATCTGTACGAGAACCGGACTCATCCCTATCCGCGGGCGCCGCACCTGTATATCGCTTATCCCATGCGTTTCGTGCCGGGTCGACGCGTGCTATCCGACGAAACCTTCGTCCGACTCGGCGTGCTTCCGTCCTATGTCAATCACGTTGGGATCCCCTCTGGACTGCGCACCATTCCGAATGAAGTTTCGGACACGGTGCTCATGACCAGTCGCGGTGGGTACCGGTACGACCGGACGTTCATGGAGGCTTTTGTGCGGCCGGGCAGCGACGAGGGGAACTGGGTGTCGCGCAATGGGATCGCGGCGACGGGCACGGTGGTGACCGGGCCGGCGGAGATGTCGATTTACGTCGGGCAACACTACATGCAGCCGACCGCGTACGTGGGTCGCTTCACGTTGCGGTTGGACGGCTTTGCGTCGTGGCATGCTCCGTACGCTGGGGGCGAAGTGGTGACCAAGCCGATCAAGGTATCCGGCAACCGCCTGATCGTGAACGGGGCGACGTCGGCGGCGGGCTCGGTGCGGGTGGAGGTGCAAACCGAGGACGGGGAGCCGATCCCCGGGTACACACTGTCGGAGAGCGCGGAGATGGTCTTTGACAGCATCGAGTACCCCGTGCGCTGGGTTGCGCGGACCGGGCTGGAGTCGCTGGTTGGACAGACGGTGCGGCTGCGCTTCGTGATGAAGGACGCTGACCTGTACGCGCTACGCTTCCGCTGAAACCTCCGTCCCTGACGAACCCCCCACCACGCATCGCTCAGGCGCCCGAAAGACTCTCCGCAGCGGCCTTCCACCGCGAGCATTCCTGAGTCCAGACCCCAACCCCGCTCCCGTTCCCATGATCGTCTTTGGCCGCCTTCGTCATCGTTTGTCTCGACCGCTGCTCCGGCTCGGCCCCGGACTATTGCTCGCGGCATTCGCCGCCGTCGCTCCCCTCGCATCCGCTCCTCTCGAAATCGGAACGCGGCTGGAAATGTTCGTCGATGACTTCCTGGTCGACCGAATGGCCGGGACGCGGCTCAAGCTGAGCGAGCCGATCCCGGCCGGGGTGGCGCTGCGCTTTGACTCGCATTGGGACGGTGCCTGCTCTGGCTTCGCGACGATCCTCCAAGACGGAGGCAAGTACCGCATGTACTACGTCGGCCTCCCGATGCACGATAGCGATGAGGAGGCGGGCTCATACGTGTGCGTGGCTGACAGTGCCGACGGAATCACGTGGACCAAGCCGCGGCTCGGGCTCGTGGAGTATCGCGGGTCGAAGGACAATAACATCCTGTTCCTGCCCAACCCCGAGGAGCCCTACGCGAGCAATTTTGCGCCCTTCATTGACGGTCGCCCCGGCGTTCCGGCGGAGGAGCGCTATAAGGCCGTCGGAGGAACCTGGCGGAAGGGCGGTATGTTCGTGCTGGCCTCCGCAGACGGCCTGCGTTGGCGGAAGTGGCGCGAAAAACCGGTCTTCAGCAACGGAGCCTTCGACTCACAGAACATCGTCTTTTGGTCGGAGCTGGAGCAGCGTTATGTGTTTTTCTTCCGCATTTTCTCCCACGTCGATGACTATCTCGGGATGAAGACGTGGTCCTCGATCGGAGGGTTGCGCACGATCGCCAAGACCACCTCCACGGACTTGGTGAACTGGACGCCGCCGCAGCGCATGAGCTTCAGTGACACGCCGCTCGAGCAGTTCTACACGAACCACACGCACCCGTACTTCCGTGCGCCCCACCTGTACCTCGGCATGCCGATGCGCTTTGTGCCGGGTCGGCGGTTCCTGACGGATGAGCAACTCCTCGCCCTCAAGGTCGTGCCCGCGTACCTCAACATCAAGGGCGGAAGCCTCTCGCACAACATCCCCAACGAAGTGTCGGATACCGTCCTGCTCTCGAGCCGCGGCGGCTACCGCTACGACCGCACCTTCATGGAGGCGCTGGTGCGTCCGGGCACCGAGGAAGGAAACTGGGTCTCGCGCAACGGCATTGCCGTCACGGGGATCATCCAGACCGGACCCAAGGAGATGTCTTTCTTCGTCGCCCAGCACTATGCCCAGCCGACCGCCTACGTGAAGCGCTTCGCCGTGCGCCTCGATGGGCTAGCGTCCGTCCACGCGCCGTATGCCGGGGGCGAGATGCTGACGAAGCCGCTGATCGTCGGCGGCCGAGATCTCATCCTGAACTATGCCACGTCCGCAGCCGGCGAGATCCGGGTTGAGCTGCAGGAGCCGGATGGCGAGCCGATCCCGGGGTACTCGCTGCTGGAGGGTGCTCCGATCGTCGGGGACAACATTGCGCAGGCAGTCGCGTGGCAGCTGAAGGCCGACCTGTCCGCGCTGGTCGGTAAGCCGGTGCGCATCCGCTTCGTGATGAAGGATGCGGATCTCTACTCGCTGCGTTTCCGCGACTGAACCCTCGGCATGCCCATCTTCGGGTCGCGACGACCTCTACACCCCATTCCCATGAAGCCCGAATCCCTGTCAGCCTGCCGATCTCGGACGGTTGCCTCCGCCCTCGCTGTCTGGCTCGCCCTAGGCAGCCTTTCGCTCGCGCGAGTCGTCGCGGCCAGCCCCCGAAGCACACCGTCAGCAACCGCGTTCCAACTGCCGTCCGGCAGTTCCGGTCCATTTGACCAACTCATCTTCCTTGCGGTTGACGAGCGCTCGCTGCCGATCCGGAATAATCTCGCGCTCTTCCTGAGTAAGCCCGAGGTGATTCGCGCTCCCGTCCTCGCGCCAGCGACGTCCCTGACGGCGCCGGACAACAGTGCGGCGCACTTCAACGGCACTGTCATCTACGAGAACGGCCGCTTCCGGATGTGGTACTACGCCGTCGGCTACGTCGCCGGCACGGCGGACGGCAAGTCTGCTGAGTTCGGCATCAGCCCGGTCTGCTATGCGGAGAGCGCGGACGGGATCAACTGGACCCGGCCAAACCTGCGTCAGGTCGAGTGGCGCGGGAGCCGTGACAACAATTGCCTCGCGATCGGCCCTGAGCCCATCATGGGCAGCAACTGCTGCTCGGTCATCCGGGACGACGAGGATCCCCGGCCCGAGCGCCGCTACAAGATGGCGTTCGGCTTCCAGGACAAGGAGCGCAACATGTCCCGGGCCGGCACGGCGGTCAGCCCGGATGGCATCCACTGGACCCGCCTGCCGGCGGATGCTTCCGGACCCTACTTCGCCGAGATTGGCTCGCTCTACAAGCACGGCGGGAAGTACTACCTGAACAGCCAGATTCGCGGCTGGGGCGAAGGGGATCGACCGGAGGGCCGCCAGGCTTACGTCTGGATCTCGACCGACTTCGAGACGTGGCTGCCGGAGCCGGCCGCGTCCTTCAAGGTTCCAGAGCCGATCGAGGCCTCCGGGTACGGCACACACGGTCTCTCGCCCGCGAACTACACGCAGGTGCACCTCGGTGTCGGTGCCACGTCGCTCGGCAACGTCGCGATTGGTCTCTGGGGCATGTGGAACAACCGCATCCCGAACTGGGGAGAGGGCGGGATTGACTGCCACCTCGGACTCGTGGTCAGCGAAGACGGCATTCATTTCGATGAGGTGGCGAAGGGCATTCCGTACCTCCGCAGCGACGAATCGCCGGCGGATCCGGTCCCGGGGAAAAACTACCCGACGATCCTCCATCAATCGAACAGCATGTTCAACGTCGGGAACGAGACCCTGATCTACCATGGCCGCTGGCGGAACGTGGACTTCCAGAGGCTGAAGGGTGAAGTGCGCTTCCAGCACCTCGCCGAGAATTACTGGGGAGCGGTGGCGCTGGCCCGACTTCCTCGCGATCGCTGGGGCGCCCTTGCCCTCGCGGGCGCGAATCCCTGGAGTGGCATCAAGACGGAGGGCGCCGTGTGGACCCGGGCCGTCACCCTGCCGGCGGGCGTCGCCAGCACGCTCACGCTCAACGCCAGCGATCTGGCGGGACTGCGGGTCGAGGTCGCCGATGCTGATTTCCGGGCGCTTCCCGGCTTCGCGGGCGGACGGACACGCGGAGCCGGCGACCAGTTCGATGCCGAGGTCGTCTGGGGTTCGCGGACCCTCGGGG
>JBEIHL010000379.1:0-4589 GCA_040381375.1 Opitutaceae bacterium | reverse complement strand
GCCCAGCGCCCGGCCGCCCTTGCCGGCCCCAGGCGCGCCGGCCGCCGCTCCCCCGGCGCCGTCGAGTCCTGCTCCCGCCTCACCTGCCGCGACGCCGACGGCTCCGCTCGCGCGGAACCTCGAGTCCTCGCCCGATCCGATTGCCCCTCCGGTGGTCGCAGTCGAACCCGTTTCGCCGCCCCCGGCGGCCGCCGTGACACCGGCGACCCCGCCCGCGGCGGATGCCGATGTCCTGCGGCCCGAAGTCCCCCGCGTACCGGCTGGGACCGTTTCCTCGCCCGGGCCGGTCGTGCCGCACGAGGCCGTACACGAAAAGGTGATACCTTTTGTTCCCACCCCAGTCGCGGTGGTGCCGGCCCCGGCCGTGGTGTCCGTGCCGGCTCCGGTGGCCATGAGCCGGACGATGGTGCGCGCGGCCCCTGTGCCGCTTACCCGGGCCGTCCGAGTGAGGGTTTCGCCGTGGCGCGCTCGCCTGCTCGTCGACACCATTTTGCCGACCACCCCGACTCCAATGACCCAACCGGAGCCGGTGGCGGTCCTCCGGGCGCGCCTGCTCGCCGAACAAGAGGCCCGGCTGCCGCAGGCGTTTCGCGACGTCGACGGGCGGTTCGGCGTCGCCATCGAATTGAGCCCCGAGGGCGCGAACGAAGCGCTGGCGTGGCAGGACGACACGGGTTCCAGTCCGGAATTCGCGCGCGTGTCCGGACCGCGGGCCGAGCTGCTCTGGCCGGCGTCGACGGACGAAAGCGAGCGGGTCTATCGCCTTGCTCGCCGTGACGGCGGGATGGTTGCCGAGGTTCGCGTGGTGGGCAACGGACGGGATTTTTCCGTGCGCACGATGGAGGAATCGCGCGTCTGGCTCCGACTCGCCGTCCGCGTCGCATCATCCGAAGCCGCCTCCGCCGCACCAGGCGCGAGCGCAAAGGGAGTGGAGTGGCGCAGTGCCGCCGCGGGTCCGCTACCCCTCGGCTGGCGAGAAGTGGAAAATCCGTCCTCTGCGAACGAGCGGGGCGTGGACGTTCCCCTCGGCAGCGTGCCCGGTGCCGCGGCGCTGCAGGCGGGCGCTTTGTTCGACCTTGATACCGGTTGGGCGATCCTGGCCGACGTGCGCCAGGCGGCCGACCGTCCCTTGGGGCAGTAAAGTCCCGGCGCCTCCACTTCGCGGAAATGATGGTGGGTAATATTTATTTGGCCCGACGCCGGCGGACGCGCGGGGCGGTGCCGGCGGCGATCTGATGTAGTTTCATTTGTTCCAGCATGTTGCGCGCGTGCGTCGGCCGCGGTTATGTCGGTCGGTGGGGATGAGCCCGGCCGGTGACGGAAAATGCGCTGGATTTCGCCGTCCACGCCGCTAGCCCCAATCGCTCAGACCGTAACTCCTCAAACTCCGCGCGACCTTCGCGGGGTACGGTTTGGACCCGTCAAACCCTGCCTATGAACACCTACTCTGACTTGTTGAGTCGGCGCTGCCCTATGCTCCGGCGCCTGTTCCAAGCTGTCCTCGTTTCGGCCTCGCTGACGACCGCCATCGTGCCGCGCCTCGTTGCGGCCGAAGCGACGGCCGCCGCGCCGGGTGTCGTCACCGGCATCGTGACTAACAAGACCACCGGCAACGGCCTTATCGGCGCCCGCGTGGAGATTCCGACGCTCAACCGGAACGCCCTCGTCGACGACACGGGCCGCTTCATCCTCAACGGCATCCCGGCGGGCAGCCACGAGGTGGTGGTCACCTATTCGGGACTCGATACCCAGCGCACCACGGTGAACGTCCCGTCGGGCCAGGCGGTGCTCGCCAATTTTGAGATGAGCAGCTCCATCCTGATGCTCGACGCTTTCAAGGTCGCGAGCCAGAAGGAGGGCCTGTCCGCCGCGCTGACCCAGCAGCGCAACGCCGACAATCTCAAGAACGTCGCCTCGATGGACGCGCTGGCCGACCTGCCGAATATGAACGCGACGGAGCTCGCGATCCGGCTGCCGGGCGTGACCTTCGCCGATCCGGGTGACGAAGTGGTCGAGCAGATCAGCGTGCGCGGCATGGGGGGCGGCATGACCTCGATCACGATCGACGGCGGCGGCATGTCGTCGTTCAGCGCGCAAAACCGCAATACGCGCATGACCGCCTTTACCGGCAACATGTTCGAGTCGCTCGAGCTCACGAAGGGCCAGACGCCCGACCGGAGCGTCGATTCCCTCGGGGGCGGCGTGAACTTCAAGACGCGCTCGCCGCTCTCGATGCGCGAGAAGCGCCGGGTGGTGACCAACTTCACCGCCCGCCAGGCGCCCTCCTTCAGCGAACAGGTGCCGCTGCGCGAAAAACGCCGGACGCATGCCCTTTTCAACGGCTCGTACACGGAGAAGTTCGCGATCTTCGGCAGCGGGGAGGAAAACCTCGCCGTCTCGGTCAACGCCTTCTACAGCGAAAACGCCTTCGGCTTTTTCCGCACCGTGCGTGACTACCAGCAGACTCTCAGCGAACCGGCCTATCTCTGGGACTACCGCACCACGGACAATTACAACAACCGCACGCAGCGCAGCCTGAGCACCAAGTGGGACTTCCGCCTCAGCCGCAATTCGCTGCTCAAGCTGAACCTGATCTACAACGATGCGCCCGAGCCGATGCGCCGCCAGTATACGACGCGCGCGTTCGCCGGCAGCCAGACCACCGTGCCCAATGCCACGAACTCGGGCGTCGTGCCCGGCTTCACGAGCCGGATCACGACGGTCCGCGCCGTGCCCACCGCGGCCAACGCCACGTCGGGCACCACCGCGCCGGCCTTGATCGACGTCACCTCGACGCTCATCAATCGCGACCAGCGGCTCCGGCACATGGACATCGGCGGCGAGCACAACTTCGGGCCCTTCGACCTCGACTGGGCCGGACTCCACAGCCGCACCCGTTACCGTTACCTCGGCGCCGAAGGTCAGCTCGTGAACCGCATCGGCAATGTGCCGTATGTCGGGCCCAACGGTCGGTTCAACAACGTCGCCGGCACCGCGACCAGCCCGCTCGACAACATTGTCGGTCCCAACGGCGAGACGGGCGTTGGCTGGATCCTCGATCGCACGCAGTCGGATCTCTATCCGCGCTTCATCCAGAACGGCGGCTTGGATTTCACCAACGCGAACAACTATCGCCCGACGGTCAACGGCCTGAGCACGCAGTCGGGCAACCTCGACATCGACCTGATCAAGGAGGCGCGCGCCAACTTCCGCTACAAGCTGCCGATCGAGTCCGTCACCGCGTTCGTCAAGACCGGCGCCTCGATTCGCGACCACACGGTCGAGCTGCTGCGCGTCAACCGGCGCTGGAACTACATCGGTCGGACCGCGCTGCCGACCGATCCGTCGATCCTGCTCTGGGACACGGTCAAGACCGGCCGCAAGATACCGACGTGGGAAGGCGCCGAGTTCATTCAGCAGGGCCAGCCCACGAACCAGGCGCTCTGGGAGGAGGACAAGTATTTCTACTTCAACAACCGCCACACCTCCTCGAGCAAGGTGAACGAGGTGATCACCGGCTACTACGCCATGACGCAGGGTCGCATCGGTCGCGCCGGCTTCCTGGGCGGTCTCCGTCGTGAAATCACGGATACGACGGGTGAGGGGCGCCGGCGTTCCCGCGTGCTCACCACGGCGGCGCAGCAGCTCGCGGATCCGGAAGGTTCGGCCGAGCGTGACAGCGTCCGTTACAAGACCGAGGGCACGTACGGTCAGAACTTCCCCAGCGTGCACCTTTGGTACGACATCATGCCGGACATGAAGGCGCGGGCGGCCTGGACGACGGGCTTCGCCCGCCCGACGCTGGCCAACTACGTTACCTCGCTCGGATTCAACACCACCAACGAGACGGTCACCTTCGGCAACCCGGATCTGAAGCCGACCCGCTCGACGAATTGGGACCTGTCGCTGGAATACTACTTCAAGAACTCCAGCAGCCTCACCATCGGCTGGTTTCACAAGAAGCTCGAGGACTACATCGCGGATAACCAGGAAGTCGGCACGATCGGCGCCGGGGCGGACAATGGCTTCGACGGCGAATTCGTCGGGTACACGATCCTTTCGCGCTCCAACGTGGGCACCGCTTACACCCAGGGCTGGGAGATCAGCTACATCCAGCAGTTCCGCTTCCTGCCCGGTCTGCTCAAGGGACTGCGGTTGAACGCCAACATGACCCAGCTCACCGCGCACGGTGACTACGGCGGGACGACCTACCTGAAGGACAAGGAAATCAACGGCTTCATCCCGCGCACGATCAACTGCAGCCTCGCCTGGGATTACCTGAAGTTCGGCGTCTCGGTCAGCTACAACTACAACAGTGAGAGCATCCGTGGCGCCTACAATGTCGCCCAGCCCTCCCGGAACCGGTACATGAAGCACCGCGAAATCGTGAACCTGAATCTCCGCTACCAGGTCCGCCGCAATGTCACGGCGACCTTCGGCGTGGCCAACCTGTTCAACGAGCCGCAGCGCTATTACCGCAACATTGCGGACCAGATGGAAACGTTCCTGATCCAGGGGACGACCATCACGGCAGGACTCGAGGGCCGGTTCTGAGGTGGGAGGGGCTTTATGCCCCGACCGGTCGCGGG
>JBEIHL010000378.1:0-4611 GCA_040381375.1 Opitutaceae bacterium | reverse complement strand
TCGAGCGCGTCGGAGGCAGCCGCACCATCAAGGTGAACGTCCGGATCATCGCCACGTCCAATCGCGATCTGCTCAGCAACGTCGGCAGGGGCGAGTTTCGGCAGGATTTATACTACCGGCTCAATGTCTTCCCGGTGCATGTCCCGGCGCTGCGGGAGCGGCTGGAGGATATTCCGTTGCTGGCCGACCATTTCCTGCGTCGGTTCACCCGCAAGCATGGCGTCAAGGCCACTGGCTTCTCGGAATCTGCCCGCGCCGCCCTTCTCGCGTACCGCTGGCCCGGCAATGTCAGGGAATTGCAGAACACGGTCGAACGTGCAGTCATCCTCTCGGAATCGGGCCGGCCCGTCACCGCTGCCGCCCTCGGTTTGCCCGTGGATCATTCCCTGCCTCCGGAGTGTAATCCCGCAATCCTCTGGGATTCGGCCGAACCGGCTCCGCCGGAACCGTCGGTAGCGGAGGTGGCGGAAGTCGTGGAACTCTCGACGGGCGGTCTGACGGACGAATCGGGTCGCGTGCTGCGACTCGATGCGCTCGAAAAACACGCGATCCGGGCGGCGTTGCGGCAGACCGCCGGCAACCGCACCCAAGCGGCCGCTGCGCTCGGCATCAGTATCCGGACGCTGCGCAACAAGCTCCAGGAGTATCGCGACGCGGGTGACCCGATCGATGTGGGCGTCGAGTCCGCTGAAGTGTAATCCGGCAGGTGCGGGCAGATCCCGGCGCTTCGTGGATCGCGCGGGTACTCTTGTATCACTGGCCCTGATGGAATACGCTGCGGATTACGCCAGGTTTGGGTTTCGAATCCTGGAAGCGTCCGCGACATCGGCGTGATCCGCGGTTGAAGGTTTTTCCGGATCTCCACCAATCGCCCAAGGCCTGAGGGATACTCGCATAAAGCAAAGCGCTCTTCTGGACCAGCACATGCGCGAATCATGCACTCTGTTGGCCCACGGAACACACCGAAACGAGCGATTCTTCCGTGTGGGCCGTGGTCAATTTCTCCGACCGCTTGGTTGCGGCTGAGCTGCGGTGGGTGATCCATAGTTGAAGGCAAAAGCTTCAACCGTTGGGATTATTTCTTTCCGCCCAATTTCAGTTCGCTGGCTGCGATCGAGTAGCGGAGGCGGGTGACCCGGAGCCAAGCGCCCAAATCGGAACGTTCGATGCCCAGCTGCTCGAGCCACTCGTTTTCAGGCGGAAGGGGAAGAATCTCCTCCGCCGCGCAAAACAACGATCTCGCCCAGCGGGAGATGGCCAGGACGGTGCTGAGCTTGCGATGCTCCGGGGCGGAAAGGGGATCCATCTGATGGGCGACGGCCTCACTGATCGACGTTGGGAATCCCCATAGGTCAAGCAGCGCCGATCCCACTTCAGGATAGGCAAAGCCAAGCCGTTCCTTTTCCGCCGGGGTGGAGTCCAGCGGGTAGCCTGCCGACGCGAACGTCCAGCCGCGCTGCGGGTTCGAAGCATGAAGATTGAGTACGACCAGTCCGATACCGTGCATCAACCCGGCGGTGTAGGCGTCGTCGCGATCGACCTCCGTGAGGTCCGCCAGCGAGGCCGCAGCAATCGCGCAGGCGATCGAGCGCTGCCACTGGCTGTGGGAATCCATCTTGTACGCGGTGAGGGATCTTCCGACGAGTTGGGACGCGGCTGCGTACGTCACAATTTCGAGAATGCCCTTTAGCCCGGTGCGCTGAGCGGCCTCACCGATGGAGCTCACGCGCGTGCTGCCGCCAAAGTGAGTGCTGTTCGCCATCCGAATCACCTGGCCGCTGATGGCCGAATCCAACGAGATCACTTTGGCGATGCTTTCTACAGTCGAATTCGGATCGGCCAGCAACTTTCGAATTGTAAGGAGTACGGTTGGCGCTGGTGGCAGATCGTTCGTTTGCGCAACGAGTGAAGCGGGGGTTTCGCTCAATATCGGTTGGGTATGGCTCATGGTTTTTACTCGGTCCAAAGTGGCGTTAACCTAAACTCTTTTTGATTGTGGGCGCGGTCTGCGGCTGGCTCGGTGGAAATCCACTTCGGGTCGTTTCGCGGAATCCAGGCTGGCACGAACGGGGCGCAGGCCATTCGGCGCCAGTCGAGAGGGCGGCCCTTGCTTTCAGTCCAGGGCGCCGCCCATTCCCAGTTTTCACCACGCCTCGTCCAGGCCTTTGGTCACTTTTTCGGTGATCGCAACGAGTTCCTCGAGCGAGGTACCCAGGTGATCGATAATTTCCGGGTCGGGACGCGGACCAGTGTTGTCGGGCCAGGGTTCGCCGGCAAGGCGCAGGCTAGGGGCGCGTTTGCGGAGCAGGGCGTCGAGCCCCACCATACCGACGTGGTGCAGCAAACCCGCCGTGTGTCTCGCAGCAAACGCGACAGCGATCGAGTGGTTCCAAAGCTCCTGGGGCCCCAGTCCACAGTCGCTGAGCGGCTGAAGATGAAATTGGATTCCGAGGATCAGCATCACTAGCCGATGGCCCTCGGCGTAGCCAATTCGTTGGACCGCCTCCTCGACTGCGCCCACGGTTAAACCGAAGCTGTAAAACGGATGGTTCGCGACTTGAGTGATTCGCGCCGAAAGTCCGGGCTCGAGCTTCAGGAGATTGATCAAGGGATCCATCCCCTTGTCGGGATCGTCGATCAGCGTCAGCAGAGAGCATCACCTTGGGCGAGGCTGGCATGGTCCGGGCCAGGCTTGCGATCTGTTTGGGTAAAGAGAATAGGAAGTGCAGATGCACTATGGGCGGGTTGATCGGCCGCCCGTGTCCTCGAGCGACTTGGCCTCCATGCTCCTGGTATTTGCAAAGAGTGCAAACGGGCCCACTACCGGGACTCCGGTAATCTTTGGGCTTGCCTTCGTCTGTTGCGATTTTCTCCGGCTGCCGTGGTCCCGGGTTTCATCGCCCGGGTGACGCGCGTCGTCAGGCCGCCGGTGTACTCAACCCACTGACCGGGCTGTCTGATCCCGCTCGGGGGAGAGGGCGACGGTCTGTTCGCGGAGTGTCCGGGCATCGGCGGCAAGGGTTTTGGCCGCGGTTGAAGGCGAACGATCTCCGCCACGGTCGGTGAAGATTCCGCTTCATCTCCCCGGACTTGATCCGATCTCTCCCAGAGATGAAGCGCAGCGTGCAGCCTAAACCTCTTTTCCGACCGAAGTTCTCCGCCGGCGCCCGGTCTCCGGGCTGCGCCGGAGAACAGGAACGGAGCATCACGCGTCGCCGCGAATTCTGACCTTTTGTCCGCCTTCCCTTTTCCCTCCGGACTGCCCATGGACGACATTACGAAGGAATTCCTTGTCGAGAGTTACGAGAACCTGGACCGGCTCGATAGCGACTTGGTGGCGCTCGAGAAGGATCCGCATTCGGTCGAGATTCTCGGTAGCATTTTCCGCACGATCCACACCCTCAAGGGCACGAGCGGCTTTCTGGGCTTCACCAAGCTCGAATCGGTCGCGCACGTGGGCGAAAACTTGCTGAGCAAGCTGCGCGACGGCGTGCTTACCATCACGCCGGAGATCACCAGTGCGCTACTCGCGTTGGTTGACGCCGTCCGCTACATGCTCGGGCAGGTCGAGGCCACGGGGCAGCCCGGTGAGCGAGACTATTCCAATCTGATCGACGTGCTGACCCGGCTGAACGACAGCCCCACTGGCACGGTCGAGCCGGCGGACGTCGCGGTCGACGCGCCGCCGGTGGAGCTGCCGGCACTTTGCGCCGTCGAACCGACCTGGGTGCCCGAGCCTGCGGCCGCGGTCCAACCGGTCGAGGAACACGCCGCGCCCGCCGCGACCCAGGCCGCCGCGCCGAGCGCGCCTGCGGAGTCGTCGGAAACGCGCAGCTCCGCGGTGTCCGACAGCACGATCCGCGTGGACGTCGGCCTGCTCGACAAACTCATGAACCTGGTGGGCGAGCTCGTGCTCGCGCGCAACCAGGTCCTGCGGTTCACCAGCCAGCGCGCCGACAGTGCGTTCCTCGCCACGTCGCAGCGCCTCAACCTCATCACCACGGAACTGCAGGGCAGTGTGATGAAGACCCGCATGCAGCCCATCGGCAATGTGTGGGGCAAGTTGCCGCGCGTCGTGCGCGACCTCGCCACCGCGTGCGGCAAGCAGGTGCGCATCGAGATGGAGGGACAGGAGACCGAGCTGGACAAGACCATCATCGAGGCGATCAAGGATCCGCTGACGCACATCGTGCGCAACTCGGTCGACCACGGCATCGAGACGCCCGAAGTGCGCACCGAGGCCGGCAAGTCACCGGAGGGGTGCCTGAAGATGCGCGCCTATCACGAAGGCGGCCAGGTCAACATCGAGATCACCGACGATGGCGGTGGTATTCATTTCGAAAAGGTGAAGCGCAAGGCGCTGCAGCGCGGGCTGATCGCGCCCGAGTACGCGGCCCGGATGAGCGATCACGAGGCCATCAACCTGATTTTTCTGCCGGGTTTTTCCACCGCCGAGAAGGTCACGAATGTCTCCGGCCGCGGCGTCGGCATGGACGTCGTGAAGACGAACATCGAAAAGATCGGCGGCACGGTCGACCTGCAGAGCGAGGTCGGCGCGGGCACCACGCTGAAGATCAAGATCCCGCTCACGCTCGCGATCATCCCCGCGCT
>JBEIHL010000377.1:0-4612 GCA_040381375.1 Opitutaceae bacterium | reverse complement strand
GGCCCTCCATCGAGTAGACGCCCTCGATGACCAGCAGCTTCGCCGCGTCCGAGTTCACCTCGCCCAAGACGTCGCGCAAATCATCGGGGCTGTTGTGCGAAAACCGCTCCACCGTCGCCATCGAGAGCCGGATGCCATCCCACAGGCACGAGTGGATGTTCTTGTCGGCGAGGATGACGTCACCCTTCTGCGCGAACGAGGCGACGCTGGAAAGGCAGGACAGATAGCCGGCGACGTGAATGTGGCAGGCCTCCCGGCCGAGAAAGGCCGCGAGCCTCTCCTCGAGCTCGACGTGATACGTCCGCGAGCCGTTCGAGGTGCGAGCACCCGTGGTGCTGGTGCCCCACTTGAGCAGCGCCGCCCGGCCCGCCTCGATGACCTTGGGGTGGAACGAAAGCCCCAGGTAATCGTTGCTGGACAGCATGATCATCTCCTTGCCGTCGAGCTTTACCGTCGTGCCCTTCTGGGCGTCCATGGCGTGATAGTAGGGCGCGTACTTCAGCCGCATCTTCGTCGCGTAATCATCGCGGCAACGCGCCAGCAGAGCCTTCTTGTTTTTGCTAAAAAAAGATATCGCCATGTACGTGACCAGCGAAAGCAGCCGCCATGCCCTTTGCAAATGCAAAGGTCCGCGGTCCGGAGTTCCGGCGCATTTCTATTCACGTGCGTCCGGCGCGCGTTTTACGCGCCGCGCGTCACCGATCGGCGCGAGCGGAGACTTTCAGTTCGCCGATCCAAGCCACGAGCGCGGCGGCGTAGTCGCTCCAGGAGCGAAAGCGCCGGCCGCGCGCCGCGGCCGCGAGCGCGGCCGTCTCCGCCGGTGAATGCAGCAGCCGTCCGACCGCGGTCGCGATGGCGTCGGCACTCAAGTCGTCGAGCAGCACGCAGCCGCCGCCGCGGGCGGATTCGCCCAGCGCTCCGCGGCCGGAACAGACGCAGGGTCTGCCGTGCGCCAGACTCTCGATCACCGGCAGACCGAAGCCTTCGTGGAGCGAAGGATAGACCGTGAAACGGCAGCGCGCGTAGGCGGCCTCGAGCGCGGCATCCGAGACCGGTCCGTCGTAACGCAGCGCCCGGCCCGCCGCCTGCAGGTCGCGTATCCGTTCTAGCGCCGCGGCCCCGGTTTGCGGATGCGCGAGCCCGATGAGATGGAGCGTGAAGTTCGCGCCGCCGGCCCAGAGACGCTCGCACGCGTCGAGCAGCGCGAGGTGATTCTTCCGCCCTTCGATGCTGCCGACCGAAAGCACCGTGGCCGCCGAATCCGCTTCCGGGGCCGCGTCGGGTGACGAAACCATGCGCGGCCAATCGACGCCGAGCGGGATCGCTTGAACCGGCGGCGTTCGCGGGGCGCCGAGCCAGCGCCAGTAGTCGGTCAGTGCCGCGGCGGAATCCTCCGAGACCGCGGCGATGCCGTCAAACGCGAGCAGTTCAATCAAGTACGCGGGAAAGCGGGCGACCGTTTTGGTAGGCGTCAGTTCGGGGAGCTGCAGCGCAATCGCATCGTGAAACAACGCGACCCGCGGACCCCGCGCCGCCGCGAACAGTGCGGGCAGGGCGCGGGCCACGCCCGGCGAAAAAACTTCCGGCACGAGCACCCCGGAGTTTTCCGGCAAGGTGGCCGGCGCGGTGCCCAGCCAGCGGTGGGCGCGGCCGCGCAGCCGCTCGGTGAGTGGCCAGTGCGCACCCCGCGTGGCGGCCGCGGCCGTCGCGGCGAGATTGGCGCGCTCCCACGCGGCGAGTTCCCGCCAGGTCCCACGATGCGGATCGTGCGTGACGGCACAGCCGCGCGGACCGAGCGCCGACTCTAGCGAACGCGTGACGCGTTGGATGCCCGTGCGCGCCCGCGTGTGGCTGGTGTGCGAAAGATCGAGCAGCAGGGGCGCGGGCATGGCGGGCACGGTTGTGTCAGGGCCCGATGCCCGGCATAAAGCGCAAACGCGCCGCTTCAGGTCGCGGACGTTCCGCGGCCGAAGTCTGTCGGAGGGGGCGGGCCGTCACCGTACCTTCGCCGGCGTCCCGGCGTCCAGTTGCCACAACGAAAAATCCCGCACCGTTTCGAGGCGCGTCCAGTTTCCCGGACAATTCTTCTGCAGCGCCTCGGCTTCCTCGATCTTATGCAACACGGCGCCGACGGGCCGTCCCGCCTGCTGCGCTCGAGTGACAAAACGGCTGAACTGTTCGGGCCGGACAAACTCCCAGCGCAGCAGCGGCAGGTCGGTGTAGTAGAGCAGGGTGCCGCTCTGCAGGCCGGCGACCACGAGCGTGCCGGGTGCGAACCGCGTGCGCGCCGCCGCGGCGGTGTCGGCGTACGCGCGTTCGTACGTTTTGGTCAGCAGCAGATGAAACCGATGGGTCCAGTACCCGCCCAGCGCCACCGCCCACAGCGTCAGGCCCAGAGCCGCTCCCTGCTGCCATCGCCGGGCCGCGACGGGCGGCCGGGCGCGGGCCAGCGCTTCGAGACCGAGCAGCCCGGCGAAGACCAGCGCAGGTGTGCCCGGCAGGAGGAAGCGGAGATTCCACCACACCTCGTGGGAGATCTCATAGAAAACATAGAAGACGGCGAACGCGCCGAACCAAAGCGCCAGCGCCCCGCGTTCGCGGCGCCCGCCCGGATCGCCGCGTCGCGCCCACCAGGGCAGGACGAGCAGCGCCGCCGGCAGCAGCAGCGCGAGCCATTGGGCGAAGTGCAGCGCCGTCGGCCCGCCGTACGCCCAGCCGAACGCCTGCGTGATGTCCACGTAGCCGGAGCGGAAGGGGCTGCCGTAGAGCGCGTGCTGATAGTACCCGAGCCAGCACGCGCCCGGCAGGCCGCCGAGAAATGCGAGGCCGAGCCGCCGCGGGTCCGCGCCCAGCAGCATCACGAGCGCGGGGAGCAGCAGCAGGTTCGTGGCGCGCACCAGGACGGCGACGGCCAGCGCCGCCCCGCACGCCGCGGCCCAGCCCGCCCGGTCGCGCGCGCGCAAGGCCGCCCAGACCGCGGCCAGGTTCCAGGCGGTCGCCGGGGTGTCGCTCAGCGGCTGCAGCGACATGAATACAAAGACTGGATACACCGCCATGATCGCCGCGCCGGTCGCGGCGATGAGCGGCGAAAGACCGAGCTGCCGGCCGACTGCGTACATCAGGCCGAGCGTGGCGAGCGCGGCCGCTAGGCCGACGAAGTACGGCGCCACGGGCCAGCCAAGGAGCCGGCCGGCCAGCGCCAGATGCAGCGGCACGCCCACCGGGTACGTCGGCGACAGCATCGTCGTGCCGTCGAAGGGCACGAAGCCGTGCGGCTGGAAATGCTGGCGAGTGACCCGCTCCTCCGGACCGAACTCGGCCGGGATCCGCGGCTCCGCGCCGAAGTTTCCCGTGGCCAGCAGCCGCGCGCTGTTGAGGTAGCCGGAGGAGTCCGCCCCGCCCGCATAGGGAGAAAAATTCCAGCCGAGAAAGACGGCGTACAACGTCAGCGCCACCGCGGCGATCCACCCGCCGGTGCGCGACGAAAAGGCGGCGGCTTGGGGGGGATTCGGATTTGACATGGGACGCTCGCGTTCTGTGATGCCCGAAACTGTCTGTGACGAAATTGGATGACAAGCGCCCGCGTGGAGTGCGTCGTTCCCTCGGCCTGCGCCACGCGCGGAGCGCGGAATGAGCGCGGAGGAGCGCAGGGTCAGGGGCGGCGTGCTGCTGCGACTGCTGGGTTCCCCACTGCGGGTGGCCTATCTGGCCGCGGTCGTGGTTTTTCTGAGCTGCGTCGCGCAGTTCTATCACCGGCACACCGGCTTCTCGAGTCTCATCTCCATCGGTGACTTGCTCAGCAGCACGAAGGTGACCGCGCTGCGCGAATCGCCGCATCACGTTTACGAGAGTACGCCCGGCTACGACGGCGCGTACTACGTCCAGCTCGCGCTCTATCCGACCCTCGACAATCCGGAGCTGCTCAAGGCGATCGACAACCTGCCTTATCGCGCCAAGCGCATCCTGTTTTGTTGGACGGCGTGGGCCCTCGGGCTCGGCCAGCCGGCCTGGGTCATCCAGGCGCACGCGCTGCTCAACGTCCTTTGCTGGCTGGCGCTCGCCGTCGTGCTGCTGCGGTGGTTCCCGCCGACGAACGCGCAGAATCTGCTGCGCTGGACCGCGATCCTGTTCTCCCACGGCGTGTGCATGAGCGTGCGACACTCGCTGGTCGACGGTCCGACCCTGCTCCTGGTGGCGCTTGGCCTGCGCTGGCTCGAAGACGGCCGTCGCGGCGCGGGCGCGGCGACCCTGGCTCTCGCCGGCCTGGGCAAGGAAACGAGCCTGCTCGCCACGTCCGGCCTCGATTTCGACTGGCGCGCCCCACGCACCTGGGCGCGCACCGCGCTGACCGTCGCGTTGGTCGCGCTGCCGCTCGCGGCCTGGATGACGTACGTGCGCGTCAAGTTTGGGCCGGCCGAGGATCCCGGTCTCGGCAATTTCACGTATCCGCTGGCCGGTTACTGGGAACGTCTCAGCCTGGCGTGGCGCGAGGCGAGGGGGACGGAGGAAGGCGCGATCTACTGGGCCACGTTCGCGACCGTGGGCGCACTCGCGGTGCAGGCGCTGTTCTTCGTTTTGCGCTGGCGGCCCGCCGAGCGGTGGTGGCGCGTGG
>JBEIHL010000376.1:0-4615 GCA_040381375.1 Opitutaceae bacterium | reverse complement strand
AGGGCAGGTTGCGATTGAACGCGTTGATCACCCAGTCGCGGTAAGGCCAGTAGCGCAGGGCGACGTCGTTGTGGAAACCGATCGTGTCTGCATACCGCACCAGATCGAGCCACGGGATCGCGATCCGTTCGCCGAAGTGCGGCGACGCCAGGTATTGTTGGACGAGTCGCGAGTAAGCCTGCGGATCGCGGCTGGCGGCGAACGTCTCGACGTCCCGCGCCTCGGGCGGCAGCCCGGTGAGGTCGAAACTGAGCCGGCGGATCAGGGTGCGGCGGTCCGCTTCGGGTGCGCGTTTGAGCTGCGCGCGGTCGAGGGCCGCACCGATGAAGGCGTCGATCGGGTTCGCCTCGGGTTGCTTCAACGCGGGCACGGCGGGGCGCGTGGGCACGACGTACGCCCAGTGCGGCTCGTAGGCGGCGCCTTCGGTCACCCAGCGTTTGAGCGTCTGCTTCTGCGCCTCCGACAGGATGCGGTGGGAATCGGCGGGCGGCATCCGGTCATCCGGATCGGCGGCGAAGATCCGCCGGAGGGCCTCGCTCGCCTCGGGTTTGCCGGGCACGAGCGCCAGCGCCTCGACGGCGGCGTCGCGCACGTCAAGCCGGAGCTCGGCCTCCCGGCGGTTCCCATCGGGACCGTGGCACTGGAAACAGTTCTCCGACAGGATGGGCCGGATGTCGCGGTTGAAGCTCAGGGGCGAGGCCGGAGTGGCGGCGTGCCCCAGCGAAACGAACACCACCAGCCCGCTCAACAGCAGGCAACCTCGGCTATCCAAGCGGCGGAGTTGGCGAAAGCACATCCCCCCGAAGTTGAGTGGGCCGACCGCAGGCCGCAACCGTGCGGTAAGATTTCCGCCTCCCCTGGGAGCGCGGACGCCCTCGTCCGCATCCGGCCGATCCTGCGGCCGGGGACGGCCGCGCTCCCAGGGGACCCGCCCAACGCGTGAAGCTGAAGAAACCCTGGCCAATCTTCGCGGCGTGATTTTGTTTTCCCCCGTGCGCTTTCCCTTTCCCACCCCACGTTCCCGCGCGCTGCATCGTGTTTCGTGCGTGCTGGTCGCGCTCGTCACCGCGGCGCTCTCCCCCGCGCTGTTCGCCGCCAAGGATCCGCCGATGCGCGTCCTCACGCCGGCCGAGGCCCTCGCGGCCTTCCAGGTCGAGCCCGGGTTGCGCATCGAGCTGGTGGCGGCCGAGCCGATGGTCGACGACCCCGTCGCCTTCGCTTGGGACGAAAAGCGACGGCTCTATGTGGTCGAGAACCGCGGCTACCCCGATCCGTTGCAGACCAACAATACGCCCAACGAACCCTGGACGAAGTTGGGCCGGATTGCGCTGCTGGAGGACACCGACGGCGACGGACGCTACGACAAGCGCACGACCTTCGCGGATGGGCTCGGCTACCCTAACGGCATCATGGTGTGGCGGGGCGGGGTGTTTGTGACGGCCGCGCCGGATATTCTATACCTGAAGGACACGGATGGAGACGGCATCGCGGACGAGCGCCGTGTCGTGCTCACAGGCTTCGAATCCAGCAAGACCGCCCAGATTCGCGTGTGTTATCCGACGCTGGGTCTCGACGGCTGGGTGTATCTCGCGGGCGGCCGCAACGGCGGAAAGGTTTACTCGCCGGAACATCCCTCCCGACCGGTGGTGGAATTTCCGCCGGGCGACTCTCGCTTCCACCCGGACAGCCTGAAATTCGAGTTGGTGGGCGGAAACAGCCAGTACGGCCTGACGATCGACGAGTTCGGCCGACGCTTCGGCTTGGTCAACCGCCACCCGGTCCTGCACACCGTGCTGGAGCCTAACCACCTCAAGCGCAATCCCCACCTCGCGTTCAACGCGAGCATCCAGGAGGTCTCCAAGATCCAGCATGAAGCGAAGGTCTTCCCGCTCAGCAACGCCAAGACGGCGTCTTACTGGGGGCAGCTCTACCGCCCCACGCCCAACCCGGTCGTCGGTCACGAGGGCACCTTCACCTCGGCCTGCGGCCATCTCCTCTTCGGTGGCACCGCGCTGACCGCCGACCACGTCGGCAACTTCTTTATCTGCGAACCAGCGCAAAACCTGATCCAGCGCCAGGTCATGCGACCGAATGGAGCGTCGTTCGTCTCCGAAGTGCCCTACACCGCCCGGGAATTCGTGGCCACTGCGGATGTCGGTTTCCGCCCGGTGTTTCTCGGTAACGGCCCGGATGGAGCGCTCACCATCGCGGACATGTACCGGCAGGAGATCGACCACCCGCAGTATGTGCCCGAGCAGGCGCGACAACAATTGGACTTCAAGGGACCGGTCGGAACCGGTCGCATCTGGCGGGTCGTGAAGGATGGCGGCGGCGCGCCGAACCGGAATCTCCCGGGCACGACGGCAGGGGAACTTTATCGAGACCTGGAGTCGCCCAATGCCTGGTGGCGCGACACGGCGCACCGCCTACTGCTGGAGCGCGCCGATGCGGCCGCGGTTCCGCCGCTGGAAAAGTTGGTTATCCACGCTGCGCTGCCCGCGACCCGCTCGCGGGCCCTTTGGATCCTGGAGGGGTTGAAGCAGCTTTCCCCGGCCATCATCACCGTGGCCCTGAAGGATCGCGATCCAGGCGTGCGCGAACAGGGACTCTGGCTGGCGGAGTCCCGGGCCGCGTTATCGGACGAGCTTTTCGCAGCACTCCTTCCGCTCGCGCAGGACCCCGACGCCCGGGTGCGATTTGTCGCGGCGCTGGTTCTGGGCGGTTTCCGGGATTCCCGCGTGGCGGCTGCGCTGGCGGCCATCGCCGTGCGGGATGGCGAAGATCGCTGGACGCGCGCCGCCGTGCTGAGCGGAATCGGACCGCGAATGGAGGAGTTTTCCTCCGCGCTCAGCCGCCACCGCGCGAGCCACCCCGCTGGGTTCGCCGCGGTGATGGCGGATCTCAGCCGGGTCTTCGGCGCCGGCGCGTCGCCCGAATCCTGCCAGCGCTTTCTCGCCGGCATCCTGGCGGAGGACCGCGACCTCTCATGGTGCCTGCCGGCGGTCCTCGGTCTGGTCGACGGAGTGCGGGGGCGGACCGATCTCGGCGCCAAGCGGGGCGAGAATCCGCTCGCGGTTCTACTCGGCGGCGGTAACGCCGCCTCCGGGGCGAAAGCGCTGGACGAACTCTTCCAGCGGGCGGCCGCCATGGCCCGCGATGAACGCGCCCCGACCCGTGAGCGCGTCAGCGCCGTCACCCTGCTCGGCTCATCCGATTTCGGACGAGCAGGCACGCTCTTGGGCGAACTGCTCGATCCCCGTCAGCCGCCCGCGCTGCAACTCCAGGCGGTGCGCGCACTCGAGCGGCTGGGCGATCCGCGCGGCGCGGAACTGCTGGTCGACCCCGCCAACTGGGTCCGCTACACGCCCCAGATCCGCGCCGCGGTGGTTTCGACCCTGACGTCGAAGCCCGCGCTGGCGGGAGTCATGTTCGCCGCCATCGAACGGGGTACGTTCCGGGCCTCGGAAATCCCCTCCACCCGGCGAACTCAACTGCTCAAACATGCGGACGCCAAGGTCCGCGCGGCGGCGGAAGCGGCCTTCAAGAAACTCGAAGGCGGCGACCGCATGCAGGTGTATCAGTCCTATCGTGACATCCTCCAACCGCCGGCCGACGCCGGGAAGGGAGCGGAGCCCTTCGTCCGGACCTGTTCCGCCTGCCACACGTACCAAGGCGTGGGCGGAAAAGTGGGCCCCGATCTCGCCGGCGTGCGCAACCAATCGGACGAAGCGCTGCTGCTCCACATCCTGGTGCCGAACCACGAAATCACGCCGGGTTACGAAGCCGTTTCGGTCACGACGCGCGACGGTCGGACGCTCTCCGGCTGGCTCTCCTCCGAATCGGAAAACAGCCTCACTCTGCGCACCGCCTTTGACAGCGAGGAAATTGTGACGCGCTCGAACATCTCCGCCTTCGTATCGACCGGAATTTCCCTGATGCCGGACGGTCTCGAACACACCCTGACAAAATCGGAACTCGCCAACATCATCGCCTACCTGCGCCAGCCGCCCGCCGCCCACCGCCCGTAGTTCACCGCGCGTCATGCTAACGCCCACCAAAGCGACGGATGACAGCAGCCGTCTGCGACCTCTGGTTTCGTGTGTTTCGTGTGTTTCGTGGTAGCCCCCTCTGAATCGATCCGGATCATCGCTCCTCAAGCCCCCAACAAGAAATGCCCCCTCTGCCCCGCCTGGTCATCCTGCTCTGCTTTGCGCCCCTGCTGTCCGCCGCCGAGAAACCCGTCCTCCGGGCCGGGGCGGCCGCCGTGGATATCACGCCGCGTGCGTTCCCCTTGAACATGCCGGGCGGCCACAGCGCGAACCTGGCCCGCGGCGCTCACGATCCATTGCATTCCCGCGCGCTGGTCCTCGATGATGGTTCCACCCAGGTCGCCCTCGTCGTCGTCGACAATCTCGGCGTCAGCCCGGAAGTCATCGCCGAGGCCAAGACCATCGCGTCGGCCAAGACCGGCATCGCGACGAGCACGATGCTGATTTCCTCCACGCACACGCACAGTGGACCGTCTTCGAGTCCCCGTACCGGATCACCCGGCGAGATCGGTTACCGCCAGATCATCCTCGAAGGCATCGCCGAATCCATCGTGGCGGCACACGCT
>JBEIHL010000375.1:0-4621 GCA_040381375.1 Opitutaceae bacterium | reverse complement strand
GTCACCGTCACCGGGCTCGCGCCCGCCGTGACCTGCATGCCCACCCAGCCACTATAGTTGTTGCGCAGCGTCCCCGCGACAAAGCTCGTCACGAAGGGCGTCGATCCGGCTTCATCGTCCTGGATCGTCACCGTGGCGGCAGCCGGACTGCCCAACGTATACTCGGCGCCAGCGCCGAGGGTCACGACGACGGTTTCATTTCCCTCCACCAGGATATCGTCCAAGACCGCGACTAGCGCCGTGGCGGTGGCCGAGCCGACGGAAAAATTCGCCGTGGTGCCCAACGACGTGAAGTCGCTGCCGGAGGTCGCCGTGCCGCTGACGGAAAAATTGACCGTCAACGCCGCGGCGGTCGAACCCGTGCGGCTAAAGGTGAACGTACCCGTGCCTTGACCGCTCGCGGGTTCCCCCGCGGACGCATCACTGGCCACCACCGTCACGACGGCCGGAGTCTGGGGCGACTGGCCATTCAGCAGCAGCGAAAAGTGCTGTTGCGCACCGCTCAGGGCCCCCTTGTGGCTGACGGTCAGCGTATAGGTACCCGCCACCGGCGCCGCAATCAGCACCTGTTCGACGTTGTCCACGATGTTGTCCCCGAACGTAGCCGGGTTGGCCGGACTGTTTACGTTCAGTACGAACGGCAGATGGGTGGTGACGCCGCCCGGACTCGTGATGCGCAGGTCAAGGTCGTTGACCAGTGCCGGCGTTCGGTTGTCGAGGCCCGTCAGCGGAACACCCGCCGGGTCGGTCCAGCAAATCGTCGCCCGAATGGGGCTCGTGCCGTCCCACGTAAACGGAAACGAGTAGGTGGGGCTCGCCGACGTCAGCAGCCCTTCATACACGTACCGGCTGTTCGGATACTGCGCATGCGATTGGATCTGCAGCGCCGCCGCCTCGGCATCGATCAAGCCCCAGCCGTAGGAGTAATCAGGCCCGGCCGTACCCAGATCGTCCGCGGTGTGAATCATGAGTCCCTTGAGGGTACTGGCCCGCATCGCCTGCCCGGGAAGCTGCTCGCCGAAATAGTCGATCAGCAGAGCCGCCGTGCCCGAAGCATTCGGCGCCGACATGCTCGTGCCGCTAAAAGAACCGTAGCTGCTGATCGTGGTGCTGACGGATGAGTACAAGCCCACGCCGTTCGCCACGATGTCCGGCTTGATGCGACCGTCGTCCGTCGGACCCCAGTTGCTGAACGCCGAGATCGTGCCGTTGGCGGGCACCCGCAACGCGCCCGACACCGCGTCATTCACCGCCCCCACCGTCATGTTGTTCTTCGCGGCCGCCTCCTGCTCAATGGTGTCGAAACCACCCGTATCCCAGCCATCGGCGAAGGGATCCGTGGCCGGGTTATACGCTTTCGCCAACCACACCCCGCCGTTGACATAGTAAAACGTGGCGCCAGTCGCTGGGACCCCATCGTTACGATCATTGCCCGCCGATTTGAAGGCCAGGTAGTAGGGGGCATTGAAGTGCACCGCATCCAGACTGGCGGAACTTCCGTCGTACATGCCGAAGCCCCGATCCTCGCGCTGGCCGGCCGCGCCGAACCAATGGTACCCGCTGGCACCGGAGAAGCTTCCGAATTCCCAGCCGCGAATGTAGCCGTACGAGTGATTGGAGAGGTAAAGGTTGGCGGGCTGATTGGGCCCCGTGGCCGCCCTTCCCGCCATCTCCGCGTGATCGTTGTTCCAGTCATACGAATCGATTCCCACGCTCGGCGCCATGCCTTGAGCCAGCGACACCACGCCCGCCGCGCCAATCGTTCCGGCCACGTGCGTCGCGTGATCGCTGACGCCCGCTCCGTCCTTGTTCAGCACCCGCACGCCAAATTCCTGGTGCGTCGTCAGGACCGACCCGCCGTCCCAGACGCCGACCAGATAACCCGACCCATTCACCAGATAGGGCGCGGTATTGCGCAGAACGTTGGCGCCCGTCGAAATCGCGGCGTTGGCGTTGTGCGTCACGTAATACTGCGGGCGATCGTTCGCCACCTGAATCAGTTCGACGCGACGCCCACTCGCCAGCGTGCCACGGACGAGCCAGTTTCGTTGCCGGGCCAGAAATTCCGCCTGCCGCTTCGCTTCGCTCGATTTTTCCGTCAGGAGCCGAACCGTCTCCTGCCGCGCCTGGGTCGTCCGCAAGTCGATCGTCACCGCCCGCTGCGGGTCGACCTGACCGAAGAGGGGCAGCGCTCCCACCAAACCGATCAACGCCGCGCGCAGCCCGAATCCCGGTCGCACAAGCAGAGGCTGGGCCGCCACCGGCCGGCTGCGTTCGACAGTCTCCCGCCACTCGCCACGGATCCGGGAGAAAGGGGCCGTGGCGCCGGAGGCGACAGAGCGAAAGATTTTCTTCAGATTGGAAACCCCAATCGAGCACCACGACGTAGCCGCTGATTTCATACACGCACTCTCGTTGCTGGACACCAAGAAGACACGTTCAAGGACAAGGGGGAAGGCAGGGCACAAAAACGGAAACAGGAAATCCACTGACCCTGCCCGGGCGAACTTCCCGCATCGGTCCACTAGGCAATGAATTTCGTCCCCACTCGCAAGAACCATCCGGGTTCCAACCAAGTGCAATACAACCTACGCTTTGAGCACCGCATCGGCACTGCTTGCCACCTAATTGCAGATTCTGCCGACGTCGTCGTACCCGTACCCCGATTCTCCTGTCTATCGCGGCCGGCAAAGCACGGCCCTGGGTCAATGCTTTAAGCGTCCGCGCGGGCCGCGTTCACGCCAGGATGTCACGCAAGACGTTCGCCCCCTCTACCCCGGTCAGCTTGGCGTCGAGGCCCTGAAACTTAACCGAAAACGCGTCGTGCGGGATACCCAATTGATGCAACATGGTGGCATGCAGGTCGTGGACGGTGCAGATCTTGTCGACCGCCGCATAGCCGAGGTCGTCGGTCGCTCCATAGACCAGACCACCGCGAATGCCCGCGCCGGCCAGCCACATCGACATGGACTTGTTGTGATGATCGCGACCGGTCGTACCCTTGTTGCCCTGTGACATCGGGGTGCGGCCGAACTCGCCCGTCCACACCACGAGCGTGTCATCGAGCATGCCCCGCCGCTTCAGATCGGTGATCAGTGCCGCCGAAGCACGGTCGGTCTCCTTCGCGCGCAGCGGCAGTTCCTCGCGCAACAGGCTGTGGTGGTCCCAGTCGCGATGATACAACTGTACAAAGCGCACCCCGCGTTCCGCCATGCGCCGCGCCAACAGACAGTTGCTCGCGAAGCTGCCGTCACCGGGCGTACAGCCATAAAGCGCGAGCGTCTCCGGCCGCTCGCTCCGCAGGCCCACCAAATCGGGCACGCTGGCCTGCATCTGAAATGCCATCTCATACTGCGCGATGCGCGTGGCGATCTCGGGATCGTGCACGAAGGCGTCGTGCTGCCGGTTGAGCGACGTGATGGCCTGGATATCCGCGCCCTGCTGTTCCCGCGACACGCGTCCGGGATTGGCCAGATAGTGCACGGCATCTCCCCGCCCCTGCAGTTGCACGCCCTGAAAACGCGTCGGCAAAAAACCGCTGCTCCACTGCCGCACCGCGATCGGCTGCGGCGAACGACCCGGGCCCGTCGACACCATGACGACGAACCCCGGCAGATTCTCCGCCTCGCTGCCCCAGCCCGTAGTTCACCCACGAACCCAGACTCGGAAACCCGCCAAAGTTCCGCCCCGTGTGCAGAAACACATTCGCCCGCGCGTGCAGCGGAAACTCGCTCTTCATCGAACGGATCACCGTCAACTCGTCCGCCACGCTCGCGATATGCGGAAAAATCTCGCTCACCGGCAGCCCCGACTGCCCGTGCTGCCGGAACGCCCACGGCGACTTCAACCACTTCCGCTTCGGCCCCGCCACGTAGTTGTCAAGCACCGCCGCCTGCCCGTCCAACTCGGCCAGCTTCGGCTTCGGATCAAAGCTGTCCATCTGCCCCACCCCCCCCGGCATGAAGCAGAAGATCACGTTCTTCGCCCGCGGCGCAAAGTGCGGCGCCGCCCCGGCCAGCAGCGACTCCATCGCCAGATACCCAAACCCCGTCGAACTCTTACGCAGTAACTCCCGGCGGCTGATCTTCATCGCAGGTACACAAACTCCTTCAGGTTAAACAGCGCATGCGCCACATCGGTCCACACCGCCTCGCTCCCCAGCACATCCTTGGCCCCGTGCCGCGCCGCGAACTCCCCGGCCAGCGCCCGCCAGTTGGCCAGCTCCGTCTCCGTCGCCGGCCGCCCCAGCCCCCGCAGGAACATCCGCCCAATCCGCGCATCCACCGCATCGTCCCGCTGCGCCGTCAACCCCTTGGCCCATACCCGCGCCTGGTCCAGCACAAACGGATCGTTCAATAGCGCCAGCGCCTGCGGCGGCACGTTCGTCACATCCCGGTTGCCCCGCGTCTGCAGCGGGCTCGGAAAATCAAAAATCTCCAAAAATCGCGGACCCTGCATCCGCGTGATCTTCAGGTACACGCTCCGCCGCCCGTCGCCATCAAGCGGACCCTGAAACAGCCGCCGGTGCTCCTGCGGCTCGCTCCGGTGCGGCTGGATGCTCGGCCCGTAAAGCTTCTCTTCCAACCGCCCCGACACCGCCAGCAGCGTATCGCGCACCGCC
>JBEIHL010000374.1:0-4622 GCA_040381375.1 Opitutaceae bacterium | reverse complement strand
GGTCCGAGGTGATGACGAGATTGGGTTCCAGGTTCGCGGCCCGCAGTCGGGCGAGCAGGGTGGCAATGCGACGGTCCAACAGCTTGACGGCCGCCGCCAGTTCGGCGGAGTCGGGTCCGAACCGGTGCCCGGCGCTGTTGGTTTCTTCCAAGTAGAAGGTGACCATGGCCGGGCGTTCGGACTCCGGCAGCGTCAGCCAACCCAACAAGTCGTCGAGCCGCCGCTCGAAGGGAATGCTGTAGTCGAACCGCTGCCAGAACGTCGGCCGGACTCCGCCGACGGGCACCTCGGAGCCGACCCAGAACGAGGTCGCAGATTTTCGACCCTGTTTGATCGCGGTTACCCAGATCGGCTCACCGCCCCACCAGCGCGGATGCAACGCCGACGCCGGCTGGTTGTAGCGAAAAATCTGGCCGGATTCCGGGTCGAGGAAGTCGTTGTTCACGATCCCGTGCCGCGCCGGATAGAGCCCGGTGACGAGCGTGTAGAGATTGGGAAACGTGTTGCTCGGGAACGACGGGATCAGGCCGCGCACCGAGGCCCCGTCGCGCTTGAGCAGGCGAAGGGTGGGAGATTCCGCGGCGAACTTTTCGGTATAGTTCGAACCAAAGCCATCCAGCCCAACCAGGATGAGCGGTTGCCAGGGCGTCCCGGCGGCGCGTCCGACATGCCCGCACGCGAACAGCGTGAAAAGGAAAACGGTGAGCAACCTCATGCGCGCAAAAAGACGATCGTCGCGCCCCACGAGCCCGAGGTTTCGTCGCCCAGACGGAACGACGCCACCAAGGGCGAGCGTTGGAGCAGGCGATGGACCGTGGTGCGGAGCGTGCCGGTGCCCTTGCCATGCACGATTCGGATCTGACGAAGGCCGCGGCTGGCGCAGGCTTCAAGATAGGCGGGAATCAGTTCGCCCAGGTCCTGCGGACGAAAGGTGTGCAAATCGAGTTCGCCGGTGATGGGGAGCGGAACCGGTTCCTCGCTCTCATCGGGCGGCGCCATGTTTAGCCTCACGGCGTGGTGGCGGGACCCGGTGGAGGTGAATTCGGCGGCGTTCCACCGGCGGCGGGAGGGGGCGGGGTCGGAGCGGCTGCCGTGGGTGGAACTTCGGGCGCCGCGGGACTGGCGGCGTCCGCGGAGGGAGGAGGGGTGCCTTCGGGTGCCGGCGCGTCGACCACCCCCGGCGCAGTTTTCTTGAGTGGATCGGTCCCCGAATTCGCGGGCGCAGCCGTGTCGGTGGTTCCGTCCTGATTCTCGTAATACTCATGCCCGTACTCGTCGTGGTGATGGTGCGACGAATTCCCGGGTCCGGCGGGGTCCGGAGTCGTGGTGGCAGCATCGGTCGAACCCGGTGGCAGGGCCGGGGGCGGCTCGTACTTGGCGGCGTTCTGTTTGCGTTCGTCCTCGTCCAGGGCGCGCCGGAACTCCTCTTCGACGCCCGACGCGGCTTTCTTGAATTCCCGCATCGTCTTGCCGAGCCCGCGGGCGAACTCCGGCAACTTGTTGCCCCCGAAGAGCACGAGCACCAGGACGAAGATCAGCAGCATCTCCGGGGCTCCGAGTCCGTCGATGAAAGCCAGCGAAGCGCTCAACATGTCCATGGCCGGAATGTGACCCATTTGAGGGAAAAAGATAGAGCGAAATCGGCGTCAATCATCGCACACTGATGCTCACGGCAAAACGGGCCGTCGCGCCGGGGGCCACGTGGTGCAGTCCCACCTTGTGTTCCGGGGCGTTGGCCGGGCCCATCCAGGGTTCGACGCAATAATACGGGGCGTCGTCGTTGAAGGTCCACGTGACCAGCGTCGCGTCGGGCGACGGCACCTTGTCGGTGCCGAGGTGCATGACGACTTCGCCTGGCCGGCCCTTTTCGCCGAAAACGATCTCGTTGCTCCGGAGCGCGGTGTGAAACGTGTCGACGAGCGCCGGGTTCGCGAGGCTCTCCTCGGTCTGGAGCGCGGGTCCCGGAATCAACTGGCCACGCGCGTCCTGCTTCAGCCGTTTGGTGGCCGGAATCCGAATGACGTAGTCGCCGCGCTTGGTCCCCTCGGACCAGGGGAGGGTGAAATAGAAATGGTGCCCCGCGGACCACGGCAGAGGTTCCTTGCCCAGATTGGTGAGGGCAAATTCACACGAGAGGCCGACCGGGTCGAAGCGATACGTGACGGTGTACTCGTAATCGTACGGGTAGGCCTGCCGCGCCTCCTCGCCAGGCTGGAACTGGGCGACGAACCCGCGGGCGTCGATGCGCGTCACGGCAAAATCGCCCTGCCGCGCGATGCCATGCATGGGCATCGGACGCCGGATGCCGTCGGCGGCCCGCCAGAAGTGAATGTCGCCCTGGTCGAAGACGCGCGCGTTGAACGGAAAGAGGATCGGGTTGCCACCGCGCACGCGGGCGAAGTCGGCAAAATCGGCGTTTTCCGGCCAATAGAGCACATCGCGCACGGAGCCGTCGGCGAGGGCGAGGTTCCAGTTCATCAAGCGGGCGCCTTTTTCCGGCAGCGCGAGAAACGTCGAATTGCCGACGCGCCAGCGGGTGAGGGTTTGGCCCTGATACGTGACCTTTTCCATGTCCGATCATGCTTCACCTCCCGGCGTTCACGCCAAGTGTTTTGTGGAAACGGGGGGGCGTTTTCGAGTGGCCCCACGCTTGCGCTCACTGGCGGCCGGCGTATCTATCCCTCTCTTGATGCACGCTCGGTTGCTCCAGCTCCTCGGCCTTTGCTTCGTCGCGACCCTCTTTCGGGTGTCGGCAGGCGCGGCGGTGGCCGAAGGCACGCCGGTTGCGTCCGAGCCCCCTCGGGTGGCGGCGGCGGAAACCGCGGCGAAACCGGACGAGCCGACCGGGCCGGTGCGGCGCCTCTATGTGATTCCGGTCCGCGAACAGATCGGTTCGGCGGTGCTCTACATCATTCGCCGCGGCCTCAAGGAGGCGATCGAGCAGAAGGCGGATGCCGTGATCCTCGACATGAAGACGCCGGGTGGTGCGCTCGATGCCACGCTGGAAATCATGGAAGCGATTGCGAAGTTTGAGGGCCCGACCATTACCTACATCAACAACGAGGCGATATCCGCGGGGGCGTTTATCTCCGCTTCGACCGAGGAAATATGGTTTGCCCCGACGGGAATCATCGGCGCCGCGGCGCCGGTGAGCATGGGCGGGCAGGACGTCGACGCGACGATGCGCCAGAAGATCGTCAGTTACTTGAAGGCGCGCATCCGCTCCACCAGCGAGGGAAAGGGCTTTCGCGGCGAAGTGGTGTCCGCGATGATCGATGCCGACTACGTGCTCAAGGTCGGAGACAAGGTGATCAAGGACAAGGGTGAGCTGCTCTCCCTCACGGCGGCGGAAGCGGCCACGTCGTACGGGGAACCCCCGCGGACTCTGCTCTCCGCTGGCACCGCCTCGTCCATCGAAGACCTGATCGCCAAACGCTTTGGTCCGGCGAAGCACAGCGTGACCACGTTGGAGGTCACTTGGTCGGAATCCGTCGCGGTATTGCTGAACGCGTTCTCCAGCGTCTTGCTCGGCGTGGGACTGCTGGCGCTCTACATCGAGTTCAAGACCCCGGGCTTCGGCGTGTTTGGCGTGGTGGGGATCATCTGCCTCGCGATCGTTTTCCTCGGCAGCTATGTCGCGGGCCTTTCGGGCCACGAGCCGATGCTCGTGTTTGCCCTCGGCCTCATTCTGGTGGCCGTCGAATTCTTCGTCTTTCCGGGCGTGATTGTTTTTGCGCTCACCGGTCTGGTTTTGATGCTTGGGTCTCTGGTGTGGTCGATGGCGGATCTTTGGCCCAACGAACCCATGTCGGTGGCGTGGTCGGGCGACGCGTTTGTATCGCCGCTGGCCAACCTCGGTCTCGGCATCGCGATCGCGATTGGCTTGGCCTTGGCGCTGGCGCGCTTCATCCCGAGCGGGTGGTTCTTCACTCGTCTGACCGTGTCGGGCGAATCCATCGGCGCCGCCCAGAGTGCGGGCCTGCCGGCATCGATCATGACGCGCGCCGACTCGCTGGTCGGTCAGCGCGGGGTCGCGGCAACCGGTCTTTATCCATCGGGCCAGGTCGAGATCGACGGGAGGCGTTTTGAAGCGCGGCTTGAAGTCGGTTCAGCGCCGGCGGGTACGCGAGTGGTCGTGCGGCGGCGGACTGATTTCGGTCTGATCGTCGACCAGGAGGAGACGCGTTCATGAGTGTCATTGTCACGCTGTTTGCCGCGGGTGTCCTGTTGCTCGCCTTCGAGGTCATCGTGCCGGGCGCGATTCTGGGAATCATCGGCGCCGTGCTGATCCTCATCGGCGTCGCCGTGTCGTTCAGCCAGTACGGCATGAACGGCGGACTCATGGCGACGGCGGCGGCGCTGGGTCTCACCGGGATCACCCTCTACCTCGAGTTTGTGCTGCTGCCGAAGAGCCGGGTGGCCAGAAAACTTTCCCTGACGGACACCGTGGCCGGCACGAGTCAGCCGGCCGTGGCGGATCGCGCGAATGTGATTGGCCGGCAGGCGGTGGCGATCACCGCCTTGGTTCCCACGGGCTACGTGGAGATCGACGGCCGGCGCTACGAGGCGTTTGCTCGTCACGGTCACGTGCAGCCCGGCGAGCGGCTGGATGTCATCGACCT
>JBEIHL010000373.1:0-4634 GCA_040381375.1 Opitutaceae bacterium | reverse complement strand
GTTTATCGACGAAATCGTCAGTCAGACCGCGGAAGGCCTCGTCGCAAAACGCACCTGGCGCGCCGACGAGGATTTTTATCGCGGGCACTATCCGGGCGCACCGATCACGCCGGGCGTGTTGTTGTGCGAAGCGGTGTTTCAGGCCGCCGGCTGCTACATGGCGCTCAAGGCCCGGGCGGCCGGACTGAAGCCCGGTGAAGGCGTGCCGCTGATCGCGAAGATCAACGATGTGCGCTTTCGGACGCCCGTCTATCCCGGAGACACCGTGCTGCTCGAGGTGAAGCAGAAGGACGCCATGGGTGGCTTCACCATGCTTTCGGGCAGCATCAAGAAGGCGGATGGCACGCGCGTGATGAATGTCGATTTCGCCGTGGCCTGGAAGACCCCGGAAAAGCCCAATGTCTGATTTTCTCGAGCTCAGCGGGAAGTCCTTTGTCATCTTCGGCGTCGCCAACCGAAAGAGCGTCGCGTGGCTCGTCGCGAAGACGCTCGAGCAGCAGGGCGCCACGGTGATTTACAGCGTGCGGTCGGAAGCACGGCGCAAGTCGCTCGATGCCCTGCTCGCCGGCCGCCGCGTTTTCGTGTGCGACGTGGAGCAGGCGGGAGCGGTGGAGCGCCTCGCCGGCGACATCGCGAAGGCGGGACTTGGGCCGATCGCAGGTCTCGTGCACTCGATCGCGTTCGCCAACTACAGTGAAGGGTTCAAGCCCTTTCACGAAACCAAGCGGGAGGATTTTCTGCAGGCGACGGCGGTGTCGGCCTTTTCCCTCGTCGAAGTCGCGCGGGCCTTCAAGCCACTCCTGGCCCTCGACGCCTCGGTCGTCACCATCGGCATCTCGTCGTTGCTCGTGACCCCGGACAACTACGGCTACATGGGGCCGATCAAGGCTGCGTTGGAATCGAGCGTGCGCTTCCTGGCCAAGTCGTTCAGTGCGGATACGGCGGTGCGATTCAACGCGGTGGGTTCGGGACCGCTGAAGACCAGTGCGTCGGCCGGAATTCCCGGCTACATCGAGAGCTACCTTTACGCGGAGAAGCTGACTTTCCGGAAGCGGAACCTCGAGACCCAGGAAGTGGCGGACGTTGTCGCGTTTCTGCTCAGCCCGCGCAGCAGCGGCGTGAACGGCACGACCGTGGTCGTCGATGCGGGACTCGGTTCGAACTATTTCGACCAGGAGATCATCCGGCTCACGATGCGGCCCGAGCCCGCGGCGGAAGGCAAATGAAGCCTCTGACGCACCCGGTAGGAGCGGCTTTACGCCGCGACTTTTTCTTCGCGTCGGCATCCCGTGGGTCGCGGCGTAAAGCCGCTCCTACATCCCGGACATGAAATTTTCGACCGTCTGCATCGAATCCCTCGCCGTGGCGCTGCCGGACGAGGTCTGGACGTCAGCCAGTATCGAGGATCGGCTCGCCCCGCTATACGAGCGCCTGAAGCTGCCGGCCGGCCGGCTCGAACTGATGACCGGCATCCGTGAACGCCGCATGTGGCCGGCGGGCACGCAGCCATCCGACGCCAGTGCCGCAGCCGGGCGGGCGGTCCTCGCGAAATCACAACTGAGGGCCGGCGAGGTGGAGCTTTTCATTCACGCCGCCGTGAGCCGCGACATGCTCGAGCCGGCGACGGCCTCGTTCGCGCACCGGAAGATCGGTCTGCCGGCGACGGCGCAGATCTTCGACGTCTCCAACGCGTGCCTCGGCTTCCTCAACGCCCTGACGATCGCCGCCGGGATGATCGAAGCGGGACACGTCCGTTGTGCGTTGGTCGTATCCGGAGAAAACGGACGGCCTCTGGTGGAGCAGACGCTGCGCACGCTGTTGGAGCGGCCCTGGACGCGGAACGAGATCAAGCCGTTCTTCGCCAATCTCACGATCGGATCAGGCGCGGTCGGTGCAGTCGTGTGTCATCGCGACCTCGTCCCGGGTCGGCCGCACCGCCTGCTCGGCGGCGTGGCCCGGGCCGCGACCGAGTTCAGCGACCTCTGCCAAGGCGACACCCACGGGGCCGAGTCGCTCGCGATGCAGACCGATTCGGAGAAGATGCTCGTGGCCGGCGTCGGACTGGCGCGCGAGACCTGGTCAACGTTCACCGCGGAGCAGGGCCCGAACTATGACCGCTTCATCTGTCATCAGGTCGGCAGCGCGCATCGGACCAAACTTTACGAAAAGCTCGGTCTCGATCTCGCGCGGGATTTTTCCACCTTCGAAACCCTCGGCAACACCGGGTCGGTCGCCCTGCCGGCGACACTCGCCGCCGCCGTGGACTCCGGGGCGGTCCGGACCGGCGACCGCGTGGGGCTGCTCGGCATCGGCAGCGGCCTGAACTGCCTGATGCTGGCGCTCGAATGGTGATGCCGCCGGCGTCGTTCTCATGACCGCCGTTCGCCCCTTGCCCGACTGGATCGCGCCCGAGTACCCATTTGCACCGCATCGCCGGGCTACACCGGCGGGCGCGCAGATGAGTTACGTCGACGAAGGCGGCGCCGGAACGGAGGCCGTGCTGATGTTGCACGGCAATCCCACGTGGTCGTATTATTACCGGCACCTGGTGCGCGCACTGGCACCCTCGATCCGGTGTGTCGTGCCGGATCACATCGGCATGGGGGCCTCGGAGAAACCCGCCGGCTACGACTACACGCTCGCGACGCGGATCGCCGACGTCGAGGCGCTGGTGGCGGCGCTGGGTCTCAAGCGCGTGCACCTTGTGGTCCACGACTGGGGCGGAGCGATCGGGTTTGGGTTCGCCGCCCGGCATCCGGAGCTGATCGGGCGCATCGTAATTCTGAATACCGCCGCCTTTGCCTCCCGGCGGATCCCGGCGCGAATCGCGCTGTGCAAGCTGGCCGGCCTCGGACCACTGTTGGTCCGCGGACTCAATGGCTTCGCGGGTCCGGCCGTGTCCATGGCGATGCATCGGCGCGCGCTCACTGCGGACGAAAAGCGCGGCTACCTCTGGCCGTACGGCTCGTGGGCTGACCGCGTGGCCGTCAGCGCTTTTGTGCGCGACATACCGTTAGATCCGGCGCACCCGAGCTGGAGTACGCTCGCCGCGGTGGAGCGCGGACTCGGACAATTTCGCGACCGGCCCGCGCTCGTGTTTTGGGGCGGCCACGACTTCTGCTTCAACGATCACTTTCTCGCGCGCTGGCGCGAACTGCTGCCGCAGGCGAAAGTGAGTCGCATCGCCGACGCCGGACACTATGTGCTCGACGATGCGCGCGAAGACGTGATCCCGCCCGTGACCGCATTCCTGGGGCGGGGCTAGCCGCGAGCGATTCCCCCGCCGGCCCTAAGGAATCGACTACGGCGTGCCGGCCACGCGCCTGGCCGAGGGGGCTCGACCGTACAGGCCCGCGAGCTCCCGCAGGTACGGGGCGGATTTCGCGTGCAGCTCTCGCAGTTGCTCTGGCCGGTAGCGCCACGTCCAGTTACCCTGGCTACTGCCCGGCGTGTTGAAGCGCGCGGCAGACCCCAGGCCCATCAGGTCCTGCAGCGGCAGGATGGCGAGATTCGCGACGCAACCGTAGGCGGCGCGGGCGAAATCCCAGCCGAGTTCGCGTCCGTTTACGCGGAGGTAGCGGCGGACATGGTCGCGGGTCTTTTCGTCCGCCGTGGCGTACCAGCCCAACGTGGTGTCGTTGTCGTGAGTGCCTGGATACACCACGCTGTTGGCGCGCTGGTTGTGGGGAAGGTAGAGATTTTCGGCATCGCCGCCGAAGGCGAACTGCAACACCGCCATGCCGGGCAGTCCGGTGGCGTCGCGCAACTCCAGGGTCGCCGGAGTGAGCAGCCCGAGGTCTTCGGCAATGAGACGGACGCCGGGCAGGGCGGACCGGACCGCGCGGAAGAAATCCAGGCCGGGGCCGGTGACCCATTGCCCGGTGCGGGCGGTCGGGGCGTCGGCCGGCACGGACCAGTAAGCCTCGAAGCCGCGGAAGTGGTCGATGCGTACGATGTCGCAAAGGTCGAAATTCGCCCGCAGGCGGGCGAGCCACCAGGCATATCCCTCGGCGGCGTGAGCGGACCAATCGTAGAGCGGGTTGCCCCAGAGCTGGCCATCCGCCGAGAAGTAATCGGGCGGCACGCCGGCGACGGCGGTCGGGCGCGACGTCTTGGTATCCAGTTGGAAAAGGTGCGGGCTCGACCAGACGTCGGCGCTGTCGAGGGCGGTGAAGATCGGGGTGTCGCCAATGATCCGGATGCCGCGGCTGGCGGCACGGGCGCGCAATTGCGCCCACTGGCCGAAGAAGAGATATTGAATGAACTCATACGCCTCCGCGCGTGGGGCGACCTCGGCTCGAACGGTCGAGCGGGCAGCGGCGGCGAAGGATCGGACCGCGTTCGGCCACTCACACCACGGCCGGCCGGAATAGTGATCCTTCAGGGCGGAGAAGAGCGCGTAGGGCTCGAGCCACCCGGCCTGGGTTTTCCGGAAGGTCGCGAAGTCGCCGTAGGGCAGGGTGGTCCGCGGCGCGCGACGCCAGGCGGCGTGGGCGGAAAACAAGAGCCGCCACTTCCGCTGATAAAGCCCGCCAAAATCGACGTTGTCGCGATCCAGATCGCGGAGGGGGGACAAGTCCCTTTCGCTCAGCAGGCCGGCTCGCACGAGGGCGGCGGGATCGATGAGGTAGGGG
>JBEIHL010000372.1:0-4644 GCA_040381375.1 Opitutaceae bacterium | reverse complement strand
GCCGGGTCTCTGCGTCGACTGCTGCCTGTGCCTCGCGCTGTCTGGCTTCCTCGGGAGGTTGCGCGCCTTGAAGCCTTCGAGGTACGGGCCGGATTCGATCGAGGCGCGGTTCGGGCCGACCAGATAGTAAATTTCCTTCTGCTCGGTGCCCATCCGGGTGACGTAGTCGGCGAGCGACGTGGTCTTGCCCTTCTCCGTGAGCGAAGATTCGAAGCGCAGCAGCTTCGTGAGCTGTTCCTTGTGGGTGTGGTCGAGTGCGGCGCCCTCCTTGATGAAGTGGCCGAATTCCTTGTAGAAGGCGTCGTACCCTTCCACGCGGTTCTTCGCCTCGTCCTCGAGGAACTTCAGCAGGCGCTTCGTGATGACCTTGTTGAGCTTTTCGATCAGCGCCTTGTCCTGCATCGTCTCGCGCGAGATGTTGAGCGGCAGGTCCTCGCTATCGACCACGCCCTTGAGGAAGCGGAGCCACTCGGGCAGCAGGTCCTTCGGCTTGGCGTCGATCAGCACCTTGCGGCAGTAGAGGGCGACGGCGGGTTCGAGGCGGGAGAGGCCGAGCTTCTCCGTGTTTTCCTTCGGTACGAAGAGCAGCGCGTTGATCGAGAGCGGGGCGTCGGCGCTGAAGTGGAGCCGGAGCCGCGGTTCGTCGAAGGCATGAGCTTGGAACTTGTAGAACTCCGTGTACTCCTCGTCCTTGATCTCGTTTTTGCTCCGCAGCCAGAGGGCCTGTACGGTGTTGATGCGTTTGCCGTTGAGGTTGATCGGGAACGACACGAACGCGCTGTAGCGTTTCACGATCTCCTCGATCTTCCATTCCTGGGCGAACTCGGCGCAGTCGTCCTTCAGCTCGATCACGATCTTCGCGCCACGCCGCTGGCCCTCGACTTCCTCGATCTCGTAGCTGCCGGACCCGTCGCTCGACCAGACGTGGCCGGGCTCATCTTTCTTCCAGGAGTGAGCGTACACCTTCACGCTCTTCGCCACCATGAAGGCGGAGTAGAAACCGACGCCGAACTGGCCGATGAGGTTCGAGTTCTTGGCGCCGCCTTCACCGAGCGCCTTGAGGAACGCCTTCGAACCGGAATGCGCGATGGTGCCGAGATTCTTGACCAGCTCTTCCCGGCTCATGCCGATGCCGAAATCCTGGATCGTGATCGTCTTCGCCGTGTCGTCGGTCGTGACGTTGATCTCGGGCTGGAGCGTGTCGTCGAAAATCTCCTTCTCCGTGATCTGGATATGCCGGAGTTTTTCGAGCGCGTCCGAGGCATTCGAGACCAACTCGCGCACGAAGATTTCCTTTTCCGTGTAAAGTGAGTGGATGACGATATCGAGCAGTTGCTTGATCTCGGCTTGGAACTCGAACTTCTGCGGTGTGGCGGTGGACATGGTGGAGTGACGTGGGTTGAGAATCGTGCTTGAGACGTGAGTGAAAGGTTCGCGAACGCGGACATTCGCGCAGAGCCAGCTAGTTTAACACCTGTGGCCAGAAATCAAGCGGGTGTATCGACTGAATTCCGCGGGGGTAACAGGGCGGGGACGACACCTTCACCGCTGGCCGGCATGCAGCGGCCGCGCTTACAACCCGAGCTGCTGCGCGAGCGTGCGTTCGAGCGTGACCGCCTCCGGCCGCTTCGGGGCGTCCGCCGGCATGTGACGCAGCACTTCGCGGGCATCGTCCAACGCGCCCCGCAGGTCACCGAGCTGTCGGCGGAGGTTGGCGCGTTGCAGGCGGGCTTCATACAGGCTGGGAGACCGGGCCAGGGCGGCGTTGAGTTCGGCCAGGCCGGCTTCCCGGTCACCGCTCGCGTAGGAGAGCAGGCCGCGATTCGCCTGGGCGCGGGCGAACTCCGGGTCGAATCGCAGCGCCAGGTCGAAGGCCGCCCGGGCCTTGGCGCGGTTGCCCTGCTGAAACGCCTCCAGGCCCCGGCGGTTGTAGGCGAACGGACTGGCGAAGTAGGGTGGGTCGTCTCGGCGGGCGACTTCCGCCACCAAGCCCAGGATCGGCACGTAGTGGTACGGCTCCTCGGCGTTGGTGGGAGCGGCGATGACGTGATGCGCGGGCAGCAGAAGATTGGCAAGGCACAGCCAGGGCAGCACGCGCCGGACGCGGGCGGAGTCGCGGCGCCAGAGATGCAGGACGCCGGCCACGACGGCCGGTAGCGCAACCGACATCGAGCGACTGAGGTCGTCGGCGACGCAGAGATTTACCAGCAGCGTTATCGCGACGACCGCGGCGGCAATCCAGCGCGTGCGCCCGGGAAATGCCGCGATGAAAACAATCACCGCCAGCCACCCGAGCCGAAGGCCGCTCCAGACGCCCCAGAGGGTGGCGTGCAGCGGTGCCGGCACGAGCGGTCGATCGGTCCAGTACGAGGTCGAGGTGGTGCGTGCCTGCGTGAGCTCCGCGCCCAGGCGCACCGCCACATAGGGAAGCAGTCCGGCGGCGAGCGCGATCGCGTCTCCGATCAGCGCGCGCCGGTTCGGCGGAGTTGAGCCGGTCCCGAGTGCGCGCACGGCGAAACTCAGCGGCAGGGCGAGGATGAAGCGTTCATCCACCCAGGGCGTAAGCAACGCGGCACCGAAGAGCACCCAGCGCCGGTCGGCGAAACTCGCCAACAACAGGCCGAGCATCAGCCACGAGTCGAAGTACGCGAGCCAGCCCGACGCGACGAAGAACCATGACGCCGTCGCGGCGAGGACGGCGAGGCCGAGGGTGGTGGCGAAATCCCGGGTGACGCGCCACCCGAAGCTTGTCACCGCGCCCAGCGCGAGCAGGCAGCCTGCCTGCGGCAGCGCGAGGTAAAGCCAGGACGGCAGGTGCAGGTAGTGTCCGAGCAGCGGGAAAAGCAGCCGCCATTCAATCACCCGGTTCGTCGGATCCTCGATCGGCCGCCACGGATCGGCCAACTGCTGGAGGGCGAAGAAGGCGCGATTCAGTTCCGGCTGGACGGAGATCAGTTCACCCAGCGGAAAGCCCACGGCCACCCAAAGCCAGAAGCGCGGCGCGAAAAAGAAAGTCGCGACCACTGCGGCCGCGACGGCCGTGGTCCAAATCACCCGCCGGTTCGACCAGCTTGCGATCGACGCCCCGAGCGGGCGCAGGCGGTGATGGGGAGAGTCGGCTGGAGCGGAGCTCGGCATGGACATGGAAAGCGGGCGTCTACTTGGTCTCGGCGGGCAGCCGCTCGACGCGGATGCGGCGCGGGCGCTCGGCGCTGACGTCGGTGGCCGTCACGCGGTAGTCGCCGACCGTGAAGCTCTCGCCGCGTTTTAGCGACTGCCCGCGCAGGCGCTCGGCCCAGGCCGCGACGTTCTCCCGCGGCTGCCATTCGAAGGCCCAGCCGGTTTCCGCCTGCAGTTCGCGCATCGTGAAGAGGCCGCTGACCACGATCGCCGTCTCGGAGTGTTCGAAGACGGGTCCGCGGCCGAGGTCGAACTCGTCGCGGATGTCGCCGACGATCTCCTCGAGCACATCCTCGAAGCTGACGATGCCCGCCAGTCGCTGGTCCTGATCGAGGACGATGGCCAGGTGACTGCGGGACGTACGGAAGAGTTCGATCATGGTGTGGATCGGCGTCTTCAACGTGAAGGTGAGGGTCGTGCGGATGAGCGGCTCGAAGGAGGCGTCGGCCCCGAGCAGTTGAATCTGCCAGAGCCACTCGCGCACCAGGAGAATGCCCTTCACTTCATCGAGCGAGCCGGTGCACACGGGAAAACGGCTGAAGCCGGCCGTCTGCGCCACGCGCAGGTTTTCCGCGAGGGGCTTGTCCGACCAGAGCGCGACCACCTGGTCGCGCGGGCGCATCACCTGCTGGGCCGTGACCGTGCGCAGCCGCAGGGAGCGCACCATGATCCGGTTGATCAGCGCGTCGCCGGGATGCGCGTGTCGCGCCTGCGTGAATACATACTCGAGTTCCTCGGCGCTGAACGCGTGCTCGCCCTCGCCGGCCGGCTCGAGGCCGCCCCAACGCAGGATCCGGTTGGCCGCGCCGTTGAGCAGCCAGATGAACGGAAAAAAGATCCGGTAGAAGACGATCAGCGGCGCCGCGGCATTGAGGGAAACCGCCTTCGGCCGCTGGATCGCGAGCGACTTCGGCGCGAGTTCGCCCAGCACGATGTGGAAAAAGGTGATCAGCGAAAACGCCACCGTGAAGGAAATGGTCTTCACCGTGCCGGGATCCGTGACGCCCAGCTCCCGCAGCAACGGCTCGAGGCGATGGCCGATGATCGGTTCTCCGATCCAGCCGAGGCCGAGGCTGGCGAGCGTGATGCCGAGCTGAGTCGCGGAAAGGACGGCGTCGAGATGCTCGGTCGCCTGGAGGGCGAAACGTACCCGCCAGCCGCCGGTCTTCTTCATCGGACGGAGCTGACTGGCCCGGACCTTCACCAGCGCGAACTCCGCCGCCACGAAAAATCCATTGGCGGCCACGAGGCCGAGCACGAGCAGGATTTCGAGAACGATCTTGAGGGACTCCGGCATCAAAGGCGCGGCTCCTTTGACGGATGGGAACGCATGCCAGCGATCGTGCGTCGTTTGCGCGACTGCACAACCGATTTCCGTGCTGGGCCGGTGCGGTTGCCGCGTCAATCTCGGCCAACGGATGAACAGGAAGGCCGGGGAGAGCGGGAAGGTCCTGCGACTGGGTC
>JBEIHL010000371.1:0-4649 GCA_040381375.1 Opitutaceae bacterium | reverse complement strand
GCCAACAGCCGGTTGGACTCCGCCGCACCACCACCGCCCAGCGTGAAACCAACGAAAACCGGTTCCGCCGCAGCCGCGAGAATCGAGACGTTCGCCAGCCGGCTGGGCCGCGCCGCGGAAACCGTCAGCATCACCGGCAGGCTCGCCGAGGATCCACCGGCATTGGACACCACCACCGCATAAAGTCCGGCGTCACTGTGCCGCACCGCCGCCAGCTCGAAACGTTGCCGGGTCGCCCCCGCCACCGGCGCACCGTCCTTGAACCACTGATACGAGAACGGTGCATCCCCGCCTCCCACTTCCGCGGCGAGCCTGAGCGACTGCCCCTCGACGGCCGCCTCATACTCGATGCCCGTCGCCCCACCCGTCGTCGCTGCGCCACTCACGTTCCCAAAGGCCGGGAGGAGAAGCGCGAAGGCGAGACGAAGCAGAGTTTGCTGAAGCCAGGACACAGGTAAGCCCCGTTCGGGGCGGTGATACACTCTGAGATCCCTCGAAGTCTGCAAACTCCATTTCACGATTCCGAGCCTGATGCCAATCACCCGTGAAGTTTAGACCTAGGCCGCCGCCGGACACTTCTACGTCGACCACGGATCACACGGATCGCACGGATGAAGGGTTTATCCGTGTCAACCGTGGCTATAGTCAAAAACTCCAAGGTCGCTGGAATGAAGACGACACTGACTTACATTCTCGCCCACGCGCGGCGCGCCAGCTCCACCGAGGAAGGTCCACCCGCCACTGAAACGTCAGGCGAGGATGCCCTTGACGACGTCGCCATGAACGTCGGTCAGGCGGAAGTCGCGGCCTTGGGCGCGATAGGTCAACCGCGTGTGATCGAGCCCGAGCAGGTGCAGCAGCGTCGCATTGAAATCATGCACGTGCACGGGATCGCGCACGACGTTGAAGCTGAAATCATCCGTCTCGCCATAGACTGTGCCCGGTTTCACGCCGCCGCCCGCGAGCCACATGGTGAAGCACCGGCCGTGGTGATCGCGGCCGTAGTTCGCCGCTTCGAGCTTGCCCTGACTATAGGTTGTGCGCCCGAACTCACCGCCCCAGATGACGAGCGTGTCATCGAGCAGGCCGCGCTGCTTCAGATCGCGGATCAAGGCCGCGCTCGGCTGGTCGATGTCCTCGGACTGCAGGCGCAGGTCGCTGGGCAGATTATAGTGTTGGTCCCAGCCGCGATGATACAGCTGGATGAAGCGTACATCGCGTTCCGCGAGGCGGCGCGCGAGCAGGCAGTTGGCCGCAAAGGTGCCGGGCACGCGGGCCTGCGGACCGTACGCTTCGAAGGTCGCCGGCTTCTCGTCGCTGAGATCGGTCAAACCCGGCACCGACGTCTGCATCCGGTACGCCATCTCGTATTGCGCAATGCGCGTCTCGATCTCAGGATCAATCTGTTGGCCGACCTGGAGCCGATTCAACGCTCCGATCGCGTCGAGTTGGTCGCGCCGGGCCGCGCCGTCGATCCCAGCCGGATTGGAAAGGTAGAGCACCGGGTCGCCACTGCTACGGAAGCTGACGCCCTGATGATTCGACGGCAGGAAGCCGGATCCCCACAGGCGCGCATACAGCGGATCGGCGGGCCGGGCCGCACTGCCGCGCGAGATCAGGACGACGAACGCCGGCAGGTTCTTGTTTTCGCTGCCCAGCCCGTAGCTCGTCCACGCCCCGAAACTCGGCCGCCCCGGCTGCTGGTGTCCGGTTTGCAGATACGTCACCGCCGGGTCGTGATTGATCGCCTCCGTGTGCAGGGACCGGATGATGCAGAGGTCGTCGACGATGCCGGCCGTGTGCGGGAGCAGTTCACTCACCCACGCGCCGCTACGGCCGTGCTGCGCGAAATTGAAGATCGAAGACGTGACGGGAAATGCCTTCTGCCCGCTCGTCATGCCGGTGAGCCGCTGATTGCCCCGCACCGAAGCCGGCAGGTCCTGGCCGTGCAACGCCCGAAGCCCGGGCTTATGATCGAACATGTCCAGCTGCGACGGCCCGCCGTGCATGAAGAGGTAGATCACGCGCTTGGCCTTCGGCGCGAAGTGCGGCTGGCCCGGCATGAACCCACCACCGGCCGCCGACCACAGCGACGGCTGCACGAGCGATGCCAGCGCGGCGGCGCCGATCCCGGTGGCCGAACGACTGAAGAACTGGCGTCGCGTCAGCCCGAGGTCGGCCGGGGGCGGGTGACTGGGATCGTAGTGGTTCATCGTTCAGCGTCGCATCACCGCTTCATCGAGATTGAACAAAGCCTGCCCCACGACGGTCCAGGTCGCAAGTTCCACCGGGTCGAGCTCGCGTCCCCGCGGAGACTCGCCCACGCCGATTAGTTTTTGCGCCGCCCCGCGATCCGCGGCAAAACGCGCCCTCTGCTTGGCGTAAAGGTCGCGCAACGCCGCCGTCTCCGCCGCCCCGGGCGAACGCGCCGTTACCCGGCGAAACATCGCGCGCGCCGTCGCGTCGGGCGCCGATCCACCGCGGCCCGAAGCGAGCGTCGTCGCGGCCAGCACGCGGGCGGCCTCGACGTAGGTTTCGTCATTCAACAGCAAGAGCGATTGCAGTGGCGTGTTGGTACGCGGGCGGCGGACCACACAGGTCTCGCGCGTTGGACCGTCGAGCACGAGCACCCCGGGCGGCGGACTCGTCCGCTTCCAATGGGTGTACACCGTCCGGCGCCAGAGTCCGTCGCCCCGGTCAGTCTCGTAGGAAAGTTCGCCGTTGTACGACACCGCCTCCCACAGGCCCGGCGGCTGATACGGCTTCACCGGCGGACCGCCCATCGTCGGTACGAGAAGTCCGGATACCGCCAAAGCCTGGTCGCGGATCATCTCCGCCGGCAGGCGGAAGCGCGGCCCGCGGGCCAGCAGCCGGTTGTTCGGATCGCGCTCGAGCAACTCGCGGGACGGAACCGACGACTGGCGATAGGTCGCGCTCGTCACCAGCAGCCGCAGCATTTCCTTCACGTTCCAACCATCGGACGCAAAACGCACCGCCAGCCAGTCGAGCAATTCGGGATGGGAGGGCAGTTCGCCCTGCAGGCCGAAATCGTTCAACGTCGGCACGATTCCCTCGCCGAAGCACTGCAGCCAGAGCCGGTTCACCGCGACGCGGGCGGTGAGCGGATGCGAGGGTGAAACGAGCCACTGCGCCAGACCCAACCGGTTGCGCGGCGCGTCCGCCGGCCAGGGCGAGAGCGCCCCGGGAACGTCCGCCTGCACCGCCTCGCCGGGCGCGTCGTACTGCCCGCGCTTGAGCAGGTGCGTCGGCTTGGGCGACGCCACCTCTTGCATCACGAGGGTCTTCGGCAGCCGGGCGCGATAGGCGTCCTCGTCTTCCCGCCGCGCCGCGGCCACGCGATGCGCCGCCCGGGTGGCGTCGTCGGCATGCCGCTCCACAAAATAGTCGAGCAGCAGTTTCTTTTGCCGGGCATCGCGTTTCGTCGTATCCAGGGCCAGAATACCTTGCAGCCGGTCGCTCCAGTACCACGACCGTGCCTCGGTCGCGGTGACGGCGCGGTCCAGCAGCCGGAACTCGTCCAGCTGCCCGTAGTAACCAAGTCCGCTGTCCCGCCGGCCGATCCGCAGGGGCTCGCGGTTGGTGATCGGCCCCTGCAGGCTGTCGCGCACCACGGTGAGCGGAACCTCGAGCCCGTCGGCATACACCTTCACGCCGGCCGCGCGTCGCGAGCCGTCGTAGCTGATGACCACGTGATTCCAGTCGATGCGTTTGATCGGGTCGCGGGTCGTGAGCTCGATCGCGCTGACGACCCAGCGGTCGACGAGATTGATCTGCAACTGCCCCTTCGCCCAGATCAGCTCGAAGCCACGGCGATCGCCGGTCGGTTCGATTTTCGACATTACCCCACCGAGCGAAGTCGACGGCTTGACCCAAAGGCCGACGGTCCAGGGCCGGTCGGCCACGATCGGGGTGTCGGCGGGAAGTTCGAGGTGCTGCATGCCATCGAACATCGCGGACTGGCCCACGAGCCCGGGTTGAAAATACACCGCGCCTTTCTCGGCGGCGCGCGGCCCTGCGGCGTGAACGGCCCCCGGCTCCTTCGCCCCCTCAGGTTCGAAATCCACCTGCGCGATCACCCCTTGGCGGGGCGGCTGCAGTTCGCCGGCGGCCGACGCCTCCCACGCGACCATCGTCGGTTGCAACGGATTCGCCCGCTGGGCAAACGACTCTTCCGCGACCCGACGCGCGGCGCTGAGGCGGTCGAGCTCGAGCTTTTGCTCAGGCGAGGTGACATCCATCACCGGCGGAGGATCGTCGGGCGCGATCGTACCCTTCTCCACCCCGCTGTTGAAGAAGGCGAACAGTTGATAGTAGTCGCGCTGAGAGATCGGATCGTACTTGTGGTCGTGACAACGCGCGCACGCCACGGTCAGGCCGAGCCAGACCGTCGAGGTGGTCTCGAGCCGGTCGGCGACGTACTCGACGCGGTACTCCTCGTCGATGACGCCGGTCTCGCCGGTGACCATGTGATTGCGGTTGAAACCGGTCGCGATCCGCTGTGCCGGCGTCGGGTTGGGCAGCAGGTCGCCCGCGAGCGGTTCGATCGTGAATTGATCGAAGGGCTGGTTCCGGTTGAAGGCTTGGATGACCCAGTCGCGCCACGGCCAGATCTGCCGGGTATTGTCGCG
>JBEIHL010000370.1:0-4666 GCA_040381375.1 Opitutaceae bacterium | reverse complement strand
CCACCGAGCCGGGCTGGAGCCCGGCGCTCCCAGGGGTCTAACCATGGCCACGCGCAGCTTCAGTCCGATGCTCAAGCGCCGCACCGCGCCGACCGGCGTGGCGTCGCCCAAGCGGACGCCTCAGCGACCGCGCTCGCCGGCGGTGGTCGGTGTCCCACGTTTCGCAGCCGTGGCCGTCGCACCCAAGGTCAGCCAGCGGGACGATCGCTGGGAAGGTGAGGCTCGAAGGGTCGCAGTGATCGCCGTGCAGCGGCCACCCTTGCGGACCGCGCGCCATACTCCTCCGGCCACCGGTCGCCCGCATCGGAACGTACGGCCCGCGCGCTCCCTCCCGCACGCCACGGGACCTCCGCCGCGCACGGCCCGCACGGTGCGGCCTGTAGCCGTCCAAGAGCCGCTGCTGGCGACCGATGTCTCCGGACAGCCGCTCGATCCCGCGCTTCGCGTTCATCTGGAATCCACGCTCGGCGCGGATCTCGGAGAGGTGTGCGTGCACACCGGACCGGCGGCCGATTTCGCCGCCGATCAATTCCATGCGCGCGCGTTCACGTGTGGCAGTCATATTTTCCTGCGCGCGGGCGAGAGTCCGACCGACGTGGCGCTGATCGCGCACGAGGTGACCCACGCGATCCAGCAGACCGCCACGCTCCACGCCGCCCTTCCCCGTGGCCCGCCCTTATCCGAGCCCGTCGCGGCCCTGTCACCCGCGCCCGTGGGCATGATTCAGCGGGACTCCGACGACGACTCGTGGGTGCCCGATTTTGTCACCGACGCCGCCAGCGCCGTCGGCGGTGCGGTCGAACACGGCTTCTGGTACGCCGTCGACACGTTGGCCCCGCGCGAAGTCGCGGCGCTGCTCCACGAAGTCCGCGACGTCGGCTTCTGGGGCATGCTGAAAAACAAGCTCACGAGCGCGCTCGATTTCGTGTTCGCCGCGCTGCGCCAACAGGGAGGCACACCGGCCCGGATCGCGGAGACGTTCGCCGCGTTGCTCGGCGCCGCCAAACCGATCCTCGCCGCGCTGGCCGGCGGCGATTGCGAACCGCTGCTCCAGGCCGTGCGCGATCTGGGCGCAACCCTCGGACAGATGGCGGGCGACGCGTGGGAGGAGATCACGACGTTTCTCGAACCGGTGGGCGTTTGGCTGGCGGACACCTGGCGAACATTCGGCGCGCCGGTGGTGACGTTCCTCACGAACTTCGCCAGCGACACCTGGGACTGGATCCAGGGCCTGGGCGAACGGCTGTGGGACCTCTCGGAGCCGGTGCGCGACTTCTACTCCGGCGCGTGGACGGAAATCAAAAACCTGCTCGGCTTCGGTTCCGGCGGCGACGAAGACGGCAGCGCGGGACTCACCGGCTTCATTGCGGTCAAGGCGGGCGAAGTCTGGGACGAAGTGAAGACGGAGCTGCAGCCGGTGCTCGAACCGATCCAGCGGGCCAAGGACGCGATCGCGTCCTTCCTGCCGCTCGCGGCCATCCAGCGGTTGCGCGATTCGGTCGAGGCCTGGGTGGAGCAGGCGACGACACTCGCGGACAACATGGACGAACCCGACGACGTGGCGGAGAACCAGGATCTGCTGCGCGACGTGATCCTGACGGGCGTCCGCCGGATGATCGGTGACCTGCGCGGGCACATCGCGGCCGCGGGCACCTGGGCCACCGAAGCGGTCGGCCAACTTACGGGCGAAGTCGGCGGCTTCGTCACCTCGCTCGCGGATCACACGCTGCTCGCGCCGTTCGCGGGACCGCTCAACTGGCTGAGCGAGGCGGTGACCGATTTCGGGGCGTGGGCGACGGACAAAGTCGGCGTGCTGTTCGCGTACGCCGACCTCGCGCTCATCACGCTCGACCATTGGCTCGAGCCCATCTTCGCGCTGTTGCAACGGCTCGTCGCGGCGCTGGGCGATCTGATGGGCCGGCTCGGCGACGTCGTGCTCGGGCCGCTGCTGCTCGTGCCGCGCTGCATTCGCGACGCGATCCAGGACTTCATCGTCACGCGCATCCTCAGCCAGATTCCGGTCTTCAGTCAGCTCGTCGCGCTCCCGGATTTGTGGGCGCGGGTCGAGCCGGCGTTTCGCGCGATCATCGTGCGCGTGTTCCGCGATGGCGACCTGTTCGGCGCGGCGTGGGCGTTTTTCCGGAAGGTGCTCGAGCTGCTCGACGTGCCGCCGGCGCTGCTCACGAACCTGATTCGGAACGCGGCGAAGGCGATCCGCGACATCCTGCGCGACCCGTTGCGTTTCCTGCGCAACCTGCACTCGGCGATGAAGGCGGGCCTGCTGCAGTTCGTCAAAAACATCGGCCGACATCTCCTGCGCGGCGCGGTCGACTGGCTGCTCAGCGGCGTGCGCGACGCCGGCGTCCGTTTGCCCGATCCGTTTGCACTCACGCTCGGCAACGTGCTCGACCTCGTGCTGCAGGTGCTCGCAATCACGAAGGAGAAAGTGCTGCAGCGCATCGATGCGCTGATGGGGCCGAAGGTCGGCAAGCGCGTCCGACAGGTGCTCGCCGCGGGCGGCAAAGTGCTTGCCTGGCTGAACACGCTCGTCACCGAAGGGCCGGCGGGACTGTGGCGCCACCTGCGCGCCGACCTCGCGAGCCTCTGGGACAAGCTGCTCGGGTTCGTCATCGACTATCTGGTCGGCAAAATCGTCCAGCAGGCCACGATCTGGATCGCCAAGACGCTCGCGAGCGGCGGGCTCAGCGTAATCCTCGACGCGATCAAGGCGGTGTACGACGCGCTGCAGGTCATCGCGCAATACCTGCGGCAATTGCTGGAAGTGGTGAACAGCGTCTGCTCCGGCGTGATCGACATCGCCAAGGGCGTAATCGCGCGCGCGGCCGACCTGGTCGAGGACGCTGCGTCGCGGCTCGTGCCGGTGATGCTCGCGTTCCTCGCTCGCACGCTCGGGATCGGTGATCTGCCGGTCGTCATCGGCGAGGGCATCCAGCGCGTGCGGCAGACGGTGGAAAACGCGATCGATGCCCTGATCAAACGTACGATCAAGGCGGTGGACTGGTTGAAGGAGCAGGGCCGCGCGGCGCTCGACGCCGTGCGCGAGTGGTGGCGGCAGCGGCTGGGCTTCACGAACGCCGATGGCGAGGCGCACACGCTGTCGTTCCGGGGCGACGAGTCCGCCGCGGTGCTGACGGTCGAGTCGACGCCACGTCCGCTCGTCACCTACCTCGCCGACTACGAAACGGCCAAGCAGCCCGACGCCACGGAGAAGGAAGTCATCCGGCAGATTCGCACCAAGGTCACGAAGATCGAGAACCTCAAGAGCCGCCAGGGCACGCGCGACCGCAGCAGCTTCAACGCCGAGGACGGCGAGAAAATCCGCCAACTCTTCACCGACCTTGCCGAGTTGCTCGGCCGACTGCGCGGCGAAGGCAAGCCACCCGCGACAGTCGTCTCCTGGAGCGCGCCCGAAGAGGACGGCGTGAGCATGCGGGCCGAACCGTTATCGCTGAACCCGGGACCGTACGCGGGCAGCCAGCCGGGGGAGGAATCGAAACTCTGGCGGCTGACCAGTACGCGTTTCCCGGGAAAATACGTCCGCGGTCACCTGCTGAACCACCACGTGCACGGACCGGGCACGCGGCGAAATCTGACCCCGATCACGATCGGCGCGAACAACCGGATGGAACGGCTCGCCGAGTCGCAGGTGAAGAAGGCCGTGCTCGACGAAAAGAAGACGCTGCGGTTCGTCGTGACGGTCACGTCGTTTCATTCCTCGGTGCCAGGCCTACCCGCCTCGGCCCGGCTGCCCGCGCAACTGCAACTGCGCGCCGATGAAATCAAACGCAAAGGCAACGCGTGGGAAACGGGTCGCACGGTCGTCAGCGAACCCGTGGCGAGCCCGCTGCCCACGTGAACCCGATGCGTCCCACCTCGGCACCCACAACTGAAGCTGCTCGGAAATCGTGAAATCTAGAATCGAACAACTGGAATCGGAAATTTTCCAAACGCTGCGTTCCGTTTGGGACACCCGACTCAGTGTCCGCCCTTGGATTGAAATCCGAGATTCAAGATTTCCGATGCTCGATTCCAGATTTCCGAAATCCTCCGGCGGCGGTTGCCGCAGCAGGATGCCTGCAGGCTAACTCCATCGTCCCATGCCCGCCCGCACCTTCAGCGCTCCCGTCGCCAAAACCGTCTCCGCTCCCGCGCTGGCGTCACGGCCCGTCGGGCGCCATCGGGTCGCCGCGCGTGCAGTCGGAACCCCGCGCTTCGCCGTCCCAACGGTCGCCGCGCCGCACCGGCCGGCCGCGACTGCGACCGCGGCAGCCACCGCGCCCGCTCAGGTGCACGACGTGCTGCGCGCCGGCGGCCGTCCGCTCGAGGCGGGTCCGCGCACGGACCTCGAGCGGCAACTCGGTCATGATCTCGGTCGCGTGCGGATCCACACCGGGGAGCGCGCGGCGGCGTCCGCCCGCGCGGTCGGCGCCCGCGCGTACGCGGTGGGGCGTCACGTGGTGTTCGGGGCGGGCGAGTTCGCCCCCGCCACGCAGGCCGGGCGGCAACTGCTGACGCATGAAGTCGTGCACACGCTGCAGCAGAACAAGGCCCCGGCGACTCCGGCGGGCTCGCTGCGCCTGGCAGCCCGAGACGAGCCCGCGGAGCGGGAAGCGGATCGGATCGCACGCACAAGTGCGCAGATGGT
>JBEIHL010000369.1:0-4667 GCA_040381375.1 Opitutaceae bacterium | reverse complement strand
GGGCGCCGAGGCGGTGAAGGTGCTGCTCACGGTGGCGAAGGGCACCGAGGCGCCGCTCGATGCGCGGCAGCGGGTCTGGTCGATCAAGCGCCGTGCGCCCGCGCCGGAGCGGGTGGCCAAGTGCCGCGAAATCGTGGCGGCGGGCCGCGGCAAGAGCGACGCGACCGTGTACACGTTTGCGAAGGAGATCCTGATGCTCGACTACCTCGTCACCAAGGAGCCCGCGGTGGAGGTGGAGGTGCAGGCGATCGCGGTGGGGCCGGCGGTCTTCGTCAGCAATCCCGCGGAGTACTTCGTGCAGTTCGGGCTCGATATCAAGAAGGGCAGTCCGTTCCCGTTCACGTTTCCCGTCGAACTGGCGAATGGGATTGTTGGATACGTCCCCACCGAGGAAGCCTTCAGCTCGGCCGGCGGCGGCTACGAGACGCGCCTCACCGCGTACAGCAATCTCGAGGTCACTGCGGGCCGGCAGTTTGCCGACACCGGGATCGCGCTGGCGAAGGCGATGACGCCGGGGAAGGTGCCCGAGCTTCCGCGGGTGCCCGCACCTGGGGCGCCGTGGGGCTACGGGGCGGTGCGGCCGGAATTGAAGTAAGCGGGCGGGTCGGGATCTCGTGTACCTGGGAGCGCCGGGCTTCCGCCCGGCCGGTGGCGTGGCAAGCCGGGCTGGAGCCCGGCGCTCCCAGGGCAGGGAATTCTGCTGCGGGGGCGGTCCTATTCCCGCTGGGCCACGTACGGTGAGTTCGGCAGGGTGAGCGTGATCTCGTGGATGCCGAAGGTCCGGAGTTGGTTTCGTCCGTGGCTGGCGCGGACGGCGGGGTGCGGGGTTTCGAGGTCGAGGCGGTTCACGCCCGGTTGCAGCGTGAGTTTAAGCTCGATCGTGTGCCGGCCTTCGCCGAGTTGCGCTGCAGCTGAAGCAGACCGAGGGGGTCGGGGGATCGGGTTCAACGTTGGTTCGCTGACATTGCTGCAAGGCAAACGTGGCGGGCGACGGAGGGTCGTACGGATGGGACGCCAACAGTTTGCGGGTAGAGATCGCGCTCCCTGCAGGTTTGCGAATACGAGCCCGGGGAGATCGATCGCATCGTGCTCGAGCAGCCGGTGAAAACGTTTGCCGCTGGCGAGGTGGTGATCGCGGAGGGCGCGGCGAACGATCGGATTTATGTCGTGGAATCCGGCGAGCTGGCGGTCTGGAAAGGTCCGATTGGCGCGTCGGGCGGCATGAAGGTCGCCGTGCTGCAGGCGGGGGACTGTTTCGGGGAAATTTCCGTGCTGCGGAATCAGCCGACGGCGGCATCGCTCGTGGCCGTCACGAATGCCTGCGTACGGGAGCTGGGCACCGGACATCTGGCGGGAACCAATGGTGCCGGCGGGGGCCAGGTGGCGTTGAATCTGGCGCGCATCCTGGTTGACCGCCTCACGCGCGGAACCGAGGCGCTGCAGGCAAAGCATGCCGATGAACTGCGGGCCGACGCCCGGCTGCTTTCCTCCCTGATGATGGTGGGTCGGACGTTGGTCGCGCTGTCGTTCTATGTCTTTCTGCTGCCGCTGGCCGCCTGGCTGAAGCCGGTGTTGCCCTCGGACAGCGTGATTTCCTTCGGCGTGATCGTGGGTCTGGGCGTCATGACCTGGACTTACCAGCGAAACTCGGGCCTGCCCCGGATTGATTTCGGTCTGCACTTCGGGCGTTGGCCGCGGCAGGTGGCGCGGGGGATCATGTGGACCCTGCCCTTGCTCGCCCTCGTCCTTCTCGGCAAGTAGATCTGGCTGCAGTTCAGCTCCGAGCCCATGCGGCTCTTCGAACCGGAGCGGGCGATGAACTCTTCGCTGTCCTTGTCCTGGGGCCAATGGGGTTTGTTTGCGGCGGGCTATGCGCTGATGAGCTTCGCGCAAGAGTACGTGCGCGCCGTGGTGAAGGGGGCGCTCGCGCTTTTCTACCGCACGGTCCGGGAGGATGAACGCTGGAAGTACCTGCTCATCGCCAATCTCATCTTCGCGATCCTGTACGTGCACCTGAGCGCGATGTTTGCGCTGCTGTCCTTCACCGCGGGTTTGCTCTGGGGCTGGATTTTTCAGCGCGAGCGTTCCTACCTCGCGGCCGCGACATCGCATGCCCTGACCGGAGTGTGGGTGGTGTTTATCGTGGGCGTGCCGTATCGAGCCGGAGTGCGGCGCTCGACCTGGTAGCGGCGGATACGAGCCACGAAAAAGGCGCCAACCCAGTGCAGTGGGCGGGCGCCTTTGGTGGTGAGAGCAGGTGACGGTGAGCGTTCGAAGGGGCCCGGCGACCCCCGCGTCGCTCTACAGCGTCGTCAGGGCCTGGTGCAGGTCGGCCTCCAGGTCGGCGACATCCTCGATGCCGATCGAGAGGCGGACGTAGTCTCTCGAGACGCCGGTCGAGGTTTGCTCCTCCGGGGTCAGTTGGCTGTGGGTGGTGCTGGCGGGATGAATCGCGAGCGACTTGGCGTCGCCGATGTTGGCGAGGTGCGAGAACAGCTTGAGGCCCTCGATGAGCTTCCGGCCCGCCTCATAGCCGCCTTTGACACCGAAGCCGATCAAGCCGCCGAAGCCGCCGCTCAGGTACTTCTTGGCCACGGCGTGATTCGGACTCGCCTTGAGCCCGGGGTAGTTGACCCAGGTGACCTTGTCGTGGGCCGCGAGAAATTCCGCCACCTTCATGGCGTTCGAGCAGGTGCGCTCCATGCGCAGGTGCAGGGTCTCGAGGCCCTGCAAGCCGGTCCACGCATTGAACGGTGAGATGCACGCACCGATGTCGCGGAGCAATTGCAGGCGCATCTTGAGGATGTAGGCGACATTCGCGCCACCGGCGGGCGGAAAGCTCTTGAAGGCATCCCAGTGTACGAGGCCGTGGTAGCTGGCGTCCGGCTGGGTGAAGCCGGGAAAGCGGCCGCGGCCCCAGTCGAAGTTGCCGCCGTCGACCACGATGCCACCGATCGAGGTGCCGTGCCCGCCGATGTACTTGGTCGTCGAATGCACCACGACGTTGGTGCCCCATTCGAACGGCCGGTTGAGGTAGGGCGTGAGGCAGGTGTTGTCGATGATCAGCGGCACGGCCGCCTCGCGGGCGATCTTCGCGACTTCCTCGAAGGGGAAGATGTTCAACGCGGGATTGCCCAGGCCTTCGCCGTAGAAGGCCTTCGTGTTCGGCTTGAGCGCGCGTTTGAAGGCGTCTGGGTCCGCCGCGTCCACGAACGACACCTCGATGCCGAGTTTCGGCAGCGTGTGGTGGAACAGGTTGTAGGTACCGCCGTAGAGCTGCGAGACCGACACGAGATGATCGCCGGCGCCGGCGATGTTCAGAATCGCATCGGTGATCGCGGCCTGCCCCGAAGCGTGCGCCAGGGCGCCGCTGCCGCCCTCGAGCGCCGCGATGCGCTGCTCGAACACATCGGTCGTCGGATTCATGATCCGGGTGTAGATGTTGCCGAGCTCCTTCAGGGCGAAAAGATTGGCGGCGTGTTCGGTGTCACGGAACACGTAGCTGGTCGTCTGATACAACGGCACCGCGCGGGAGCCGGTCGTGGGGTCCGGCGTCTGGCCGGCGTGGAGGGCTTTGGTGCCGAATCCTTGTTTGCTCATGGGAACGTGGGATTTTCTGGCGTAATCGGGAAGGTTTGACGCAAGACACGGCGCCGACCGGGTCAATCCCCCAATGCCTCGGCGCACATGAAAGTCCGCCCGGAACCCGGGAGGGGAAAGGCGAGGCCAAAGCACGATTGCGCGGCATCGCTGAATTTGTGCAACTCATGCTCCTGCTTCCGTTTCACGACCCGATGTCCACGCCCTCGCCCAACGCACCCGCTGCCGTCCCTGCCGGCTCTTCTCGCGCTGCGGCCGGCGCCCCGCAGGCGGCTGGCCGGCGGGAAAAAAAGGGCCTGCGGTCCTTCTTGCCCAACCTGACGGCGGGCCTGCTGGCGGCCATCGTAGCGTTCGCGTATGCGGGAAGTTTCGGCCAGCTCGTGTTCGATGGCGTCCTGGCTCCGTTTGTCGGGCACGGCATCATCGCCGCACTCGTCAGCAGCGTGATTGCGATGCTGGTGCTGTCATCGCTGAGCTCGTTTTCGTTCAGCGTCGGGGGTCCGGACTCGAACCCCTCGGCCGTACTGGCGGTGACTTTGGCGTCGGTGGCGAACGGGGTGATCGCGTCGAGCGGCTCGAATTCCCCCGAGCTGCTGCCGACGATCCTCATGTACACGTTCGTCTCCGCGATGGGTTGCGGGTTGATCGTCCGGCTGCTCGGCGAACGGGGCGGCGGGCGCTACGTGCGTTACATCCCGCATCCCGTGGTCGGCGGGTTTCTCGCCGGCACCGGCTATCTGCTGGTCGCCGGCGCCTTCAAGGGCCTGACGGGCGCGCGGCTCGCTTTTGAGACGCTCGATCGTGTGGCCGACATCAAGCCCTTCGCCGGCATCACGGTGATCGTGGTCGCGCTGCTGCTGGTCGTGCTGACGCGTCGCTTGCGCCACTATCTCGTCATCCCGGGCGTGATCGTGGCCGCGGTCATCGTTTTTCACCTGGTCCGACTAGGTTTGGGGATTGACCTGGCCGCGGCGCGGACGGACGGATTGCTGCTGCCGCCGCTCGACCTGTCGGGCTGGCGTACCATCGGCCATCTGCCCTTTGACCTCGTGCGCTGGGATCTGGTG
>JBEIHL010000368.1:0-4680 GCA_040381375.1 Opitutaceae bacterium | reverse complement strand
TGGCCGAAGAGTTGGCTTAGGCGGTGACGACTGAAACCGAGCGGTGCGCCTTGTCGTATTTGACGTGGCCGTCCGCGAGGGCGAACAACGTCCAATCGCGACCGGTGCCGACGTTCTTGCCGGCGTGGAGCTTGGTGCCCCGCTGGCGAACGATGATGCCGCCGGCGCGAATCGACTCGCCGCCAAACATCTTGATGCCCAGACGCTGGGCCCGGCTGTCGCGCCCGTTGCTGGATGTTCCCTGACCTTTTTTATGCGCCATGGCGTGTTGTCTCCTTAAGCGGTGATCGAGCTGATCTTGATGACGGAAAGCTCCTGGCGATGGCCGCGTTTGCGCTCCATGCCCTTGCGCTTCTTCTTCTTGAAAACGATGACTTTGTCGCCGCGTTTGTTCTCCAGGATCGTGGCCTGGACGGACGCGCCGGCGAGGAGAGGCTTGCCGAAGCGGAAGGATTCACCTTCACCCGCCGCGAGCACGTCTTTGATTTCCACCATCGAGCCCTTCTCAGTGCCCGGATAGCGATTTACGGTAAGAATGTCCCCCTCGGAAACAGTGAACTGCTGCCCTTGGGTCTTGATCGTCGCTTTCATAAATAAAACCGCTGAATAAGCGTTTTGGCCGACGTCAACGCAAGGCATTTATTCGGAAATCCGGCGGGGGCATCGGATACTCGGCAATCCCTGGGTGAGCGGCATTTGCGGAGGCGTGGGGAATCGCAAACGCGACCGCCTCCGTCAGCGAAGTTCCGCGCTGGTGAAGCGACGCGATCACGCAGGCCAGAAACACGTCGCCCGATCCCGTGGCCGACACTTCCTGTACCGGCGGAGGCATGAACGTCGCCGTCGTCCCGTTCGCATCCCGGACCTGAATCGCGCGCGGACCGTCGGTGACGATCACGTGACGCAGCGAACGGGGCAGCGCGCCGATGTCGGGTGACGACAGGGTCTGCAGTTCATCGCGGTTGATTTTCAGCAGGTCGAGAGGGCGATTCGCGAGGTCCGCGAGCGGCGGACCGTAGGTGTCCACCACGAAGAACCCGCGCGCGGCCCAGCGGGCAAGGGCGGCGCGCAGCCCGGCCGCCTCGGTCCTGGTCCAGCCAGGAAAACTGCCGCACAGCGCCAACACTTGGCCGTCGGCGATCGAGTCGAGGAAAGCGGCGCAGGCCTGCCACGCCTCGGCTCCGGGGGCGGCATCCGGGCCGAGAAAGGTCGTCTCGGCATGCGCGCCACTGCGGTCGCGCACCACCAGGCCGACGCGCGTGGCGGCTGCAGACGCGAAAGATTGGAAACCGATGCCGCGCGACTGCAGCCACCGTTCGCATTCCACCCCGGGAGCGCCGCCGGTGAAGCAGAGCGCGGTGTTGGGCACGCCCAGCCGCGTTAGCATTTTCGCGACGTTGATGCCCTTGCCTCCGACCTGGAACGTTTCCGCGGTCGCCCGCTGGGTCCGGCCCGGCGCCCAGCGCTCAAAATCGAGCGTGCGTTCCGCGAGCAGATTCCCCGTCAGCGTGTAGACCATCGGCTGGGCGGGGGCGCTCATGGTTGCTGGTCCGGTTTCTGCGCCCGATAGAAAACGTAGTTCACGAGAAAGCTGAGGCCGAACACGCCGCTCAGCGTGCGGATGTTGCGCATCGCGCCGAACACCATCGTCAGCGAACTCGCCCGCGGTTCGTGCACGCGGAGGAGCAGCATGCTGCCGAGCAGCGCCATCACCGGTTGCACCGTGAAGCACACGTAGTGCACGGCAAACGGGTCCGACCAGCGGGCCAGCGCCCAAGTGAGGACGGCGCCGCCCGTGATTGGGGCGATGGCGGCCACGAGCGAAGTCACGGCGAGGTTTACGCCGATGGCCAGGTTCTTCGCCTCGAGCGGAATCAGGCGCAGGAGCAGCGTGAACTGACCCAGGATGAAGCCGGCACTCGTCGCGCCGCCCCAGATCCACATCGCATAAAGCACGTTTCGATTCTCCAGCGTGAGAAAGCACCAGAGAAAATTCTGGGCCTGCCAAAGGATGAGGGAGAAGGCCATGACCGACTTGTTGCCGTAGCGGTCAAGCAGGTGGCCCCACGCTGGCAGCGACAACGCGCCGCTGAGCTGCGCGAGCGTCGCGAGGAAACCGACTTCCAGGGCGGACAGCCCGAGCTGATCGAACATGAAGACGTGATAGAACGGGCCGAAGATATTCGCCGCAAACGACCAGATCGCACCGAACGCGATGAACACGAGGAGCGACCGGGCGCCGAGCACGACGCCGAACTGCTCGCGGAAGGACATTGGCTTCACCTCGACGTGGCGTCTCGGCTGCGTCGGGCTGACCCACTGCCAGCGCAGCGAAAACACCCGCATCAGAACGGCGCCTGCGATCAAAAACTGGAAAGCCGGAATCGCGTACTGCCACTGGGCGAGTGACCAGCCGGCGATCAGGAGGAACGTCAGGGTCGAGAATTGCAGGGTGGCATTGCGCCGGCCGAAGTACTTGCCGCGAATCCGGTACGGCACCCACTCCTGGACCCACGCGTTCCATGACACGCCGGCGACGGCTCCGAAGCCGCTCGTGATGAGGAACCAGATGGTCAGCCATTTTCCCGCGGCCGCCGGGTCGTCGCGCGGTATCCAGGGCAAAAGTACACCGAGCGCCGCCCAGCAGACCAGGTGGCAGACGGCGGCGAGGACGGTGATCGTTTTCGCGGATTTCCAGCGCGCGAGAAACGGCGCGATGAAGATCTGCAGGAAGTTGCCGACGAACGGCAGCGCGCTGATCAGCCCGATCGTCGTCTTGGGCAGGATGAACGCCTTGGCCACCAGCGCGGTCATGAAAACGTTCACCGGCAGCGACATCGTCACGATCGGCATCGCCATGATGCCTTCCGCCGTGCAGAGGCGGAGGGAGCGGAGCAGATCCGCCTTATGTTGGAGCGTGGCGGCGCGGGCGGTGGTTGCGTTCACAGGACAGTCGATGCCAATACAATCGACATGGAGTCCGTGGTGGAAGCTGAAGTGCTGCGAATGAAAAAAACGGTTGCACTCGCGCGCTGGCTGATCGGCAAGCATCTCTTGCGCCGGCGGGCCGATGGTTCGGTCGAAGCGCGCTTGATCCTGGAAACCGAAGCCTACGACGGCGAACGCGACCTCGCCTGTCACGCCCGCGTCGGCCGCACACCCCGCACCGAGGTTATGTATGCCGCGGGGGGCGTGTGGTACGTTTACCTCTGCTACGGCATTCACGAGATGCTCAACCTTGTCGTCGGACCCGACGGCTGGCCCGCGGCGATCCTGCTCCGCGGCGTTGAAGGCGCGGTGGGGCCGGGGCGGCTCACTAAGGTGCTCGGGATTGATCGGTCGCTCAACCGCGCGCCCGCGGCTCCGGCTAGTGGATTGTGGATAGAGGACCGCGGAGTCCGCGTGCCGGCGGGCGCCGTCGCGCGCACCCCGCGGATCGGCGTCGATTACGCCGGTCCGGTCTGGGCCGCGAAACGCTGGCGGTTCACGGTCGATGCGCGAGCGTTGCGTCCACCGTCCGGCGCACGAGCGCCGGTGTGATCGCGTGCAGCGTCGTTCCGACCCGCAACACCCGCACCGATGGCGCCGGCGGGGCCCAGATCGATGGATCGGTGGGGCCAAACAAGAGCACGCAGGGCGCACCGCACGCCGCCGCGAGATGGCTGATGCCGGAATCGTGACCGAGAAAGAGCGGGCAACGACCGAGGTGATCGGCCAGCGCGTCCAGGGATTGCCCGGCCAGAACTTCGACGCCCGCGGGCGCGAGCCGCGGCGTCCAGCGCTCGACCTCGGCCGCACCGAGGATCACCGCGACGGGCCCGGGCAGGTCCCGCATGAGCTGCCACCAGCGTTCGTCCGGCCAGTTCTTCGACGGCGACCCGCTGCCCGGGTGAAGCGTGACCGGGCCGTGGCGGCCACCGGGCGGGTTGTCGCCACGCAGTGGATACCAGGTCGGGTCCCCGGTGAGGCCGAGGACCCGCAGCGGCGCGATGAAGTGGGCGGACGCCGGACCCGTCGCCGGCTGGGCACCGGTGGTGATGAACGTCTGGCCGGGGCGGACGGGAAACCGGCGGGCGAGGTCGCCGTCCGCATCCGGCCAATAGTTGAGCACGAGGTCGAATCCGGCCAACCACCGGGCGAAATCGGCCGGCAGCGGCCCCGGGGCAAACAACTGCGCCCAGCGGGCCTCGTGCTGCGCATGCACGGCGTCGAGCAGCCCGGGGCCGCGCGCCAGCGCCGCGGCGGTGGCGTTGCCGGCGAGTTCGATCCGGGCGGCCGGCCAGCGTTGACGCAAGAGGGCGAGAGCGGGCAGCGTGACGATGAAGTCGCCGAGCGCCCCGCCTCTAAGGACGAGGATTCGTTCCATGCGACGCCGCCGCTCTCGACGGTGGCACATAGGCCTCGAGCGTGGCCGTGCCGGTGCCGATCTTGAATTCCACCTCGAATTTCACCGGCAGCCGATGGTTGTCCTGCGCGATCCAGATCCGCACGGAACTCCCGCGGCGGAACATTCCTTTCGGCGGCGTCTTGTCCATCCGCGGCTCGAGCACGACGGTGCGGAATTGTCCCAACGGGGTGGATACGTTCTCGTACCGGGCCATGTGGATGGTCAGCTCGTAGAAGTCATCATCGAAGAGCACCAGCGCGTCGCGTTTCTGGCCGGGCGTGAGGTCCCAGGTC